>DAIDJX010000112.1 GCA_027451165.1 Prolixibacteraceae bacterium
TGATATTGGATTGCTGAATATTTTCTTCCTGACTTTTTTATAAATTGACCTGTACTACATGAAAACTAAATCAATTTATTTTCTACTTGTTTTTCCGGTCATTTCCGGAGCGTTGGCCTTGCTCACCGGCAACTTCCTTTTCAAGGCAGGGGTCGCAGGCATCGGAATCCTGCTCATTGTCGGATTGTACCTGGCCGGAAAAAAAACATATGACAAAGCCGGACTGATCATCGTGGCTTTCCTCTTTTCCATCGCCGGTGACTGGTTCCTCTCCAACAAATCGGACCAGAGCTGGATGTTCACCACCGGCATTGCCCTCTTTTTCTTTGCCCATATAGGATACCTGCTGTATGCCCTGAAGAACGGAAAAATTGCCGGGAACTTTTTAATTACCTTACTGGCCGCCTATCTTGCCTTTTTCTTCCTCTGGCTTTCCCCCGGAATAGCAGGCATAGGTCTGAAAGCAGCCGCTCTCTTTTACCTGGTGATCTCCTGCTTCTCTCTGGCTGCCGCCTGGGGAACCGACCAGCTTTCTCCCCTTTCCCGCTGGAGTTTTATGGTAGGAATCGGACTGATCTTTTTTTCCGATACCATCATCGCCTTTAAGGAATTCACCCTATTTCAGACGCTGAACTTCCTGATCCTGCCCACCTACTACCTTGCTCAGCTCAGCATCACCTTTTCGCTGATGCGAACGATGATCAACAATTTAAATGAATCGCAAATCACCAATCAATAATCACAAATTGATTGGTGATGATTGATTGGTGAGTTCTGATTTTTCGCTGCGGCACAACGGTTGCCCGTCCAAACGGATCATCCGGGCGTATTTTTCAAACCACGGCGGATAGTTCTGTGGGCGTGCTATTCTACTGAGGTTGATTTTTAAAATAAGGTTTCCCAAGGTCTGATTAGATTCCAAAATCCGCAATTGAAATAAATCCGAAATCACAAATCCGAAATCCGAAATTAATCGATCCTGATCACCCCCTCCGTGCAAGCCGGTACGGTGATCGTCACCGACTTTCCGCTCTTTTGAAATGACAGCTCCTTTTCCTGCCCTTCCGTTTGAAGCGCCACCTTCCTGACTTTCTTCCCTGCCGGAAGGGTCACCATGGTAGATTGATTGCAGCTTACCATATATCCGCCGGCAGTTACCGTGATCCGGGCTGACCCTTTCTCCTCCGGGATTTCAAGGGCATATCCCCGGAAACTAAGCTTCTTTCCAAAGCCAAGGTACAGGGATTTCACTTGCTCTCCGGAACAATCAGCCAAACCCAAAAAACCGTTGAACTCTGTATGCCTGAGATGGATATTCACCCTTGGATCTACATTTTCGAAGATGTGCTGAACAGATTCATCCCTGTTGATTACCCTCAGTGCCGTAAACGTGTTGTTCCCTTCCTGATATTCCGTTTCTGTCCTGATCACCTGATTTCCCTGCGGTTGACCATAGGGTTCAAAAACTACCACAAAAGGCCGGGTTTCCGCCTCCCCATCCGCATGGATGGTGAACAGCGGAACCGTTTTCCCGCTGTAAAACCTGCCGGCTGTTTTGGTCTTCGGGGAAAAAGCCGTGTAGTAATCCCGGTCTATATTACCGGCGATAAGGGCCTGCAAATAGACATAACCTTCTTCACTTTTTACCGGGAAACGAATCACCACATTTCCGGGGTAGTTTTCCAGGTTTTTCACTCCGGAAAAGAACCGGAAGCCCGGATAATCTTTTTCTGTACGGTGATACTCAGCACTGAAAGTTTGCAGGGGTTTTCCATCTTCAGAAAAAATTCCGGCTGAATCCCCGGTATTATGGTATACATAATCGTTGCACCCCGGGTTCCCGGAGCGGAAGATATCGACATAATAGCCGGTGGAATCGGAAGTGCGGATAAGGGCCAGTGTCCTTGTTTGCCGCGTATTGGTTGATTTGTCGAAGTAACCGGTCATTGTAAAGGAATGATCCGCAGAGACAGCAGAATGGTCTGGAAGTGGTTCCATGGCCATAAGTTCAATATGACCGATGTCTTTTGTTCCGGAGCTTCCCCTGTAAGGTACTGATGATGAAGCCCCTCCTGCCACCACGGTATTGTGTGCAGCCCACTGGGCAAAGTATTGTTGATGGAGGGGATGCTCATAATTAGGCCCGGTACCTGCATCAATACCCATTATGTCGCCAAGGCCGTACAATTCCATGGCCATACCGTTACAATGGTTGTGGTTGTAGGTGGCTCCCTGGACGCCAACCATCAAACCATACCGGGGATCCATTCCGTTGCGCTGCAGAAAATACTTCGCAAAATCAAGGGTGCCGGTACGGGGCCAGCCATATTGCCCTGATATTTCTGGCAGTTCCGGAAGGAAACAGAGCAGCCCCAGAAAACCTGATTTCTCCCGGCTGTACCTTTTCCCTTCTGTCAGTTTTTGCATGGAAGCCACCATTTCAGGTAAATCAGGGTGTTCATATTTCACAGCGCCCCAAAGACCAATCTCCAGGGATTCAGCGCTCTGCGAAGCGCGGCCTGTATCGCCGAAGGCACTGACTGTCAGGTTGGGAAACGCATATTTGAGCATGGCGTAGGAAGCCCTGAACAGCGCGGGGAATTTCCTGAAAATATCATATCCGTTCTTTTCCAGCGCGAGTGACGACACCAGCAGGTTCCCTACCGGGAAATTGTGGTAACCGCCCGGTTCTTTCCAATGGCCGTCGGGAGTGAGCCACTTTTCGACGGTCGATGGCAGGGCCAGTTGTCCGCATCCCCCCTGGATGGTATCCCTTTCCAGAAAAAACTGCAAATAGAAATCGCGTTTTTGGGGGTTCTCCAGACTGAGGGCGGCAAAAACCAGGGTGGAGCTTTCCGCTGCATACCAGTTGTTGTTGTAATAGCCCCGGAAAGCCAGCGTGGAAGCAAATTTCTCAAATACCGTTTCGTACCACTGCAGGTTATAAGCCTTTTGCTTCATGAAGGTTTTTACAAAATCAAATGCCAGGATCAGCGAACGATAACTGCCATCGCCGAGGGTTTGCATGTCCAGGAAGCCGGTCCGGCAGGGGCCGATGATGGGTTCCTGCCAGTACGCCCCTCTTGCCCACTGGTCAAGAATGTCGGCGGAAAAGCGGGCATATTTCTCTTCGCCGGTCAGCCAGAAAAGAATCGCAGCATCCTGAGCCAGCCGGTTGATTTCTCCGTTGATATCGGTGATGAAAGCCTTTGGATCCACAGGCTCTTTCTGACTGGTCTCCGGGTTGAACAGCATCATTACACTTGCGGTATCATAGGGTACAAGCTCCTCAATCTCAGGCCTCCGGTAACCGGTTCCCTTTTCCGTAATAGGGGTTCGCAACCAGGTGGGCATCCTGACAGTGGGCACCTGGGCATCTCCCTCCTGCTTTACCAGTCCCTGGCCTGCATTGTCGGAATAGAAACGGGTGTAACGTTTCCCCGGAACACGGTTCATCAAATAGCGGCTCAGTATCCATTCCGGATCAGAAACATGCCGGTTGGCATAAGGATCAACTCTTTCCTTCATCTCCCGGAAAATGGATCCGGCCCATGGCTGCTTTTCTATTTTTTGCAGAATGGAAGATTTTTCGGATTCGTGCACCAGAAGGTGGGGAGTATCCGGCTGGGCGGTTGCCGGCATAACCCGGCTGAACAGACAGAATAGGGCGATAATGAGGAGAGATTTAGTTGTCATTTTTGTCATTTTTGTCGTTTTTTTCAGGTTCGGACCCCTAAATCCCCTTTAGAGCCTGTCCCGTCCGCCAACTGTCTGATCGGGAGGATTTAGGGGTCCGGACAGCAACGGAACCTTCATTTCTCCAGCTTGTAAAGACGGAGCTGGCTTGCTTCCGGCCAGGGTTCGGGGCGCGCCTGGTCGCGGTTGGCAGGAAGTGTTTCCCATTTCAAAAGATAACGGACATCTGCCGCAGTGCTTTTCCCCAGGTCACTGGCAGTTCTGACCTGCAGTCCGGGGAAGGTGCCTTCAATTTTGGACAGTTGGGAGGGCAGCACCGGTTTTTTGACTACCCCGATGATTTCCAAAGACTTGTTCAACAGAAAGGTGCCGCTGCCATATTTAATGTGCGAATAGCCCACTTCATAATTTCCGTCGTCCCTCCTTTTAAATTCCCCGACACGCACCTCAAAAATGATGCTTCCACCTCCTGAAAATTCCCACCGGTAATCCCAGTGCGTAAGCTGCCGGATGTCCCATTTTTTCCCGGAGAGGCGGGCGGTGTAAAACTGAAGATTCCCGTCTTTGTCATATTTGTGGTACACGAACATGGGATTCCCCTTTTCATCAAGACACAAACTGGCTGCAAGATTGATGATCCCGCCTTTTACCGGGATAGGGTCAACAATGACCGACTTGTTCAGCACCGAAACAGGAAGTTTGACCGGTTCCCCGAAAGGATTGTACCAGTTGACCAGATCCCGGCTTTTCATGTAGGACAAGTCGTGGTTGGTGGCGCAGTCGGGTTCGTCGCGCCAGACCCACCAGATGTGGTACCAGCCGTCTTCCTTCAGCGTAGGGGCCGACATGTAGGCATTCATCAACGTGAGCCCATCAGTGAAGGGCTGATCCATCAGTCTCTTCCATGTCCGGGAGGAGGTATCATAGATATTATAGATTTCATTCCCGTTCCCGCTGCTCCCGTCACGGTAGTGGAAAATCAACTCTCCCTGACTGTTCTTCATAAAATTGGGATAGGTACAGAGGGTTTCATTGTTGCCGGTCATCGACATCACCTGGACGAGAGATGTGATGTCGTTGGGTCTGGTACTCCGGAAATAGGTGAGTGGGTGGACATGCATGTTACCCGAAAGGTGGAGGTAACCCTCCCGGTCGATGGCCAGGGTTACATAGTTGTGGCTGTCCCAGCCCAGTACCGTCGAAGTACCGCCATTTTTATCACGGGTGGTTACCGGCAGCGGAAAGAGGGTGAAAGCCGGATCACTCAGGTTGCGCTGTCCCACCACCATGTTCCGGCTGGCATTGTAATACGCAATGTACTGCCGTTCACCGCTGGTCAGCAGGGCAAAGCTCACCGGGTGGCCTGCCCAAACCTTATCAACAGGGATCACTTCCGTGACTTTTTCTGTTTGTCCCGATTCATCCAGAATCAGGGTGCCACTAACCTCCTCCTGTGCACACCCGCTCAGGGAGCCAAAGACCAGGGGAAGAATCAGGGAAATAAATTGTTTTAGCATTTCGGATTTCGGATTTGAGATTTCGGAATCCACCGCGAAGGTTTTATCTACAGCTTGCACAAATTTACACGAATTTTTCTTGAATGGGAGCGCGGTGTTTCAAAAAGCGGGTAGGATTTCGGGGGGATCGTATTCTACCATACTGCCGCGTCTAAGATGCTGGAATGCCAGGAAACCCGGATCCCCCCGAACGTGCTGTTCGGTGAAGGCGGGCGTTCAGCTCTGAACATCAGAACATCATAACATTTGAACGCTCCCTTCGACTCCGCTCAGGGACCGTCGGGGAAACCCTGAACACACAGCCTGAAACCTGAAACCCTGAACACACAGCCTGAAACCTGAAACCTGAAACTAATACCCCAACCAACCATCGTAGTTTGAAAAATCCGCCCTGATGATCCGTTCGCACGGGCGACCGCTACGGCACAAGGGGCATTTTTCAAACAGCTGGGCAAGGTCGTGGGGGGGCGTTTTCAATTGATGTTAAACGGCTCCGGCATAAAATTTTACTCACCGGGTGACTTCAAGTCACCCGGTGAGTAAGCACAGACGGAACCTCGGAGCATTTTATTCCCTGAGATAATCCTCCACCTCCTCCACCAGAACATCTTTGGCAATGATTTTCTTATCCTGGTCCAGCAAATAGATCATAGGGATCGCGTAGATGTCGTATTTGCTTTCAATGCCTACTTCACCGGATGGATCGTACACATTGATCCAGTCGAGTTTTTTTGATGCGATGTACGCGTTCCAGATTTCAGTTTTGGTATCAAGATAAACCGCAAAAACTTCCACTCCCTGGTTTTTCACCCGGCGGTAGAGTGGAAGCAGTTTTTCCGTGATGGGATTACACGACTCACAATCAGGATTGAAAAAGTAGAGGATGGTGGTACGTGCTTTTATTTCTGAAAGCCTTACCACTTCTGCGGAATTCCGGACCAGTTTAAGATCGGTAGCCACAGTGCCGATGGAATTCAGCCGCGCCTTGGCCACCTTTTGACTGACTTCTGCGAACCGGGGATCACCTTTCCACCGCTCTTCCCTGTTCAAAATAAAATTGTCGGCAATATGCAATGTTACAGGAATAAGGGGGGGCACGGGTGATTCCCTGTAAAGTTTGAACAGTGAATAAGCGGTAAAGCGGTATACATCTTCCTGATTATCTGCCTTTTCCAACAAATTGTCAATCGCTTGTCCGGCTGCCTCCGGGACAGGTTCCACCAGTTGCTGAAAATAATACCGGAGTTTTTCTTCGTAAACAGGCATTGCAATCAGCCTGCGATCACTGAAATCGATTCCGTCCCAGAAATGGTCCTTCCTGTAATTGTAGTAATATTCCTGAAGGAATCGGTCCCGGTCGGTCACCATGAGCGGGATGGAAGGTTCAGGTGCAGTAGGTTCTTTCAGAATCCGTAGGAAAAGGGATAGTAACTTTCCTGTATGTTGTTCCTGCAACTGCCCGGAAAGGGAAACAAGTTCTCCGTTCAGTTGTCTGAGCATTTTGGATAACCGGTTAACGGAATCGGGATTGTGCTGATTTTCATACAACCTTCCCCTAAACGCTGATTGTTGCCGGAGCAGTCGCTGAAACGCTGTATAATCCCTGTTTTCCGGAGAATCTTCAAAGGTGAGGGTAGATAAAAGCTGCCGGGCATCGGCGGAGAGGCTGATACGTTGATTCAGGGAATCACTGATCAACAGGTCGATTTTACCCCAACTTCCGGGGAGAAGGGCATACATCCCCGGTTTCAGGGGTAAGGATCCTGAAAAAACAGCATTACCTGAGCCACAAGGCAGGGTATCCATAAAAATTGTTTTGGCACCCTCATACCTGGCCAGCATAATGGAATCTCCGGAATTGCAACCACGCAGGGTTGCAGATATATGGTAACCTGGTGCTTGGCCCTGACAGCCTGTGTTTAAGAAGGAACTTAACAAAAGAGCCAAAGCCGGGAGCACCGTATTCAGCCTGTAACGTCTGGTGCTGCTGGTGAAAATATATCCTGAATGAACCATATGTTTTAATCTAAGGCAGTTTCGTTTTCGTTACCGGGTAATTTGCTGATTTTCCCTTTTTTATGCATTTCCAGCCATTCAAAAGTACGGTTAATCCGGTTCACCCGAACATCCGGGGATGCTGCCTGTGTGATCCATTCCATAAAAAATTTCTGGTTGAACCAGGATTGTTTCAGAAAGACCGTTTTCAATTCAGGATCATTGTCAAGCAACCATTCCACATCTTCCGGGATTTCGACCGTCCTTGGATCCAAATCCTGCTCGACCACCACCTGGAGGTAGTCGCCCTCACCAAGCCCCAGCCGGGTGCGGACAGGGTAGGAGATACTTATCCAGTGGGTGCCGTCACCACGGGGCAGCAGGCTTTTCCTTTCCGGCTCACTTTCGAACCAAACTTTTATCCTGATTGTTTTCTTTGTACCGAATTCCTTGAGTACATCGTATGGGAAAAGCACATAAAAACTGCCGGTAGAGCCTTTAACCAGTTCTCCCCTGAATTCATATCGTTTTTTGTCACTCATTGTCGGGTTGATAGCTCTTCAGAAAATCAAGGTTTTTTCTGATTTTTTGGTATCCGGCCCTCATAACCGGTGTTCCGGAGAAAAGCCGGCTAAAGAGGGTTTGATCCATACTTTCCCATTCCTCTGCAGTAAATTGCTCCAGTTCCGCAGCAGGCAGGAATGCCTTTTCTCTGTGTGTCAGGGCTTTCCTGTTCCAGGGGCAGACTTCCTGGCAGATGTCACAACCAAATACCCGGTTGCGAAAGCGGCCTTTCAGGGTATCATCAGGGCCTTTCTTGTGTTCAATGGTCTGGTAGGAAATGCACCTCCGGGCATCCAGGATACGGGGGGCAACAAGGGCGCCGGTGGGGCAGGCATCGAGGCAGAGGGTACAGGTTCTGCAACGGTCTTCAGGAATTTCCGGGGAAATAACAGGAATTTCCTTGTCAAGTAAGATACCTCCCAGGAAGAAAAAGCTTCCGGCTTCGGGAGAAATGAGCAAGGTGTTTTTTCCGATCCATCCCAGTCCGGCCCTGGTTGCCCAGGCTTTTTCGAGCAATGGCGCGGAATCGGCGAAAACCCGCCCCTTAATGCCGGGAAGGAGTTCCCGGATGAAGTTGAGCAGGACATGAAGTTTGGATTTGACTACCTCATGATAATCTTTACCATAGGCATAACGGGAAAGGATTGATGCGGAGGTATCTGTCTGGCGAACAGGTGTATAATAATTTTGGGTAACCATTATAAGGGTAGGGGCCCCTTCCATAAGCAGAGCAGGATTGCATCTTTTCCGGGGGTCCCGGGAAAGGTAGTGCATTTCCCCATTAAAGCCCTGGTCCAGCCAGGTACGAAGGTGTTCCTCCTCTTCTGCAAGATGTGCAACCGGAACGATCCCGCAGCCTGAGAAGCCCAGTTCGGAGGAAAACCTTACAATTTCCTTAATCCTCAAATCCATGGATAAAAAAGGAATTTATTTAATAAGATATACCATATATTCTTCTTATGCCACGAAGGCACTAAGTTAAAATAATCTTCGTGTTTTCTTCGTGCCTTTGAGCCTTGGTGGCGGGATTTATTGCTGAAGCCGAATGTATCGCATGTTTCCCGTACCGTTTCCGGATAATGTCGAGGCTTTGGTAGAGCCTGATCATTTCTGAAGAATCTTCAAACAGGTTCATCTGGTAGCTGCCGGTAATCAGATGGCTGAGCCGGACACCGATCAGCCGGATGAGCATTCTCCTGTTATAGAGCTGTTTGAATAATCCTTTTACCTCATTTTTCAGCACATGATCGAATGAAGTATAGGGAATCCGCTTTTGCAGAGTATGGGTATCGAAGTTGGAGTACCTGATTTTGACAGTCACACAGGAGGTCATTTTTTCCTTCCTCCGCAGGTCAAAAGCCAGGGCTTCTGTCATCCGGAGGAGAATACGTTCCATCTCTTCCACATTGGTGGTATCCTGTTCAAAGGTTCTTTCGGAGCTCATGGATTTTTGTTCGCTCCAGGGCTGAACGGGAGTAGGATCAATGCCATTGGCTTTTTTCCAGATGACGATTCCGTTTTGTCCGAGTACTCTTTCCATCATCTCCATGGGAATCTGGCTCAGTGTTTCAATGGTGATGATCCCCATGGAGCGCAGCAGCCGGAAAGTCTGAGGCCCCAGCATGGGAATCTTCCGGATGGAAAGAGGATTCAGAAAGGGCTGAACTACTGTCTGCGGAACGTTGCGTATTCCGTTGGGTTTCGCTTCCCCGGTGGCGATCTTGGAAACCGTTTTGTTCACGGAAAGCCCCAGGGAGATGGGGAGCCCGGTTTCCCTGATGATCTTTTCACGGAGTTCTCCACTCCATTGAAGGCAGCCGAAAAAGCGGTCGAGGCCGGTAATGTCAATATAATGCTCGTCGATGGATGCTTTTTCATACACCGGCGCAGCTTCTGCAATGATATCCGTTACCAGATTGGAATACCGGGTATATTGTTCCATATCCCCCCGGATATAGGTGGCCTCACTGCAGAGCTGCCGCGCCATTTTCATGGGCATGCCGGCATGAACCCCGAATGAACGGGCCTCGTAACTGCAGCTGGCCACCACTCCCCGGTCAGAAGTCCCCCCTATAATGACCGGTTTACCCTTCAGCTTCGAATTCGTCAGCCGCTCCACCGACACAAAGAAGGTGTCCAGGTCCATATGAATTATATTTCGGTCCATGTTTTTTGTATCAGGACTAAAGGCAAGTATCAGGTATCGGACAGTCAGGTTGTGCACCAGCCCGTACCGAACGACACGTTCGGGCGGGTTCCCGGGTTCCGGGCATTCCAGCATCATAGACGCGTCATTATGGTAGAAACGACCCCCTGATGAACCTG
>DAIDJX010000113.1 GCA_027451165.1 Prolixibacteraceae bacterium
TGGCATTGTGTTTTATATTCTGACACGCTTTGCCTGGAAGCCTATCCTGAATGCATTGAAAGAAAGAGAAAGTTCTATCAGGAATGCACTGAATTCGGCTGATCTTGCCCGGAAACAAATGGAAGATCTGAAGACCGACCAGGATAAGTTGCGTGCCCAGTCACTGAAGGAAAAAGATCAGATTCTCAAGGATGCCCGGGATATTAAGGAAAAAATTATTGCGGAAGCACGGGAGAAAGCTACCCAGGAGGGAGCCAAACTGATTGCTCAGATCCGGGAACAGATTGAGAACGAAAAACGCTTGGCGATGGATGATATCCGGAAACAGGTAGCTGATCTTTCCGTTCAGATTGCCGGAAAAATTCTGCAGGAAAAACTGGAAAGCTCTCCCCGTCAGGAAGAACTGATCCGTTCACAACTGGAAGGCTTTAAGCTGAACTAAAGTATGAATCATTCCAAAATCAATGTCCGTTATGCCAAAGCCCTCTTTTCAACCGGAAAAGAGAAAGGTCAGATTATGACCCTGCATAAGGACATTTCAGGAATTTATTCCCTTTGCAGTACGTCTGAGGAGTTCAACAGCCTGCTTGATAATCCGGTAATTTCCACTGCCAGGAAAAAACAGATTTTTCTTGAAATTTTTAAGGATAAAGTCAGTGAACTCACCCTTCATTTTGTGCTGCTGATAACCGAAAATAACCGGGAAATGGAACTGGCCGGTATTTGCCGGGATTTTATTGACATGGTCAGAAATGACCAGGGTATTCTTCCGGCTACTGTTACTACCGCCGAACCACTGTCTCCGTCAACCCTGGAAAGTATCCGGAAAAGTCTGGAAACTGAAACCGGAAAAAGTATCGAACTTACGGAAAAAGTAAATCCGGAAATTATCGGAGGTATGATCCTCCGGATTGAGGATCAGCAATATGACGGAAGTATTGCTACTCAGTTGGAAAAAATAAGGGCTGCTATGCTGTCCAAATAATTTTAACACAGATAATTAAATACAAATATGGCTGAATTAAGACCGGCAGAAGTTTCAAGCATTATCCGGCAGCAACTGGATCGTTTCAAGGTACAGGCTGAGCTGGATGAAGTGGGAACAGTATTGCAGGTAGGCGACGGAACCGCGCGCATACACGGCCTCGCCAATGTGGAATCCAATGAAATGATCGAATTTGAAGGCGGTACCAAGGGAATCGTTCTCAACCTGGAAGAAGACAATGTCGGCGCTGTTTTGCTGGGATCCTCCGATTCAGTAAAGGAAGGATATACCGTCAAGCGACTCCGGAGGATTGCTTCCATTATGGTGGGAGAAAAACTGCTGGGCAGGGTGATCAACACCCTTGGAGAACCCGTAGATGGAAAAGGACCCATTACCGGTGAGCTTTTTGAAATGCCGCTGGAGCGCAAAGCACCCGGGGTAATTTTCAGGCAGAAGGTAAATCAGCCCCTTCAAACGGGATTAAAGGCCATTGATGCCATGATTCCGATCGGAAAAGGACAACGGGAATTGATCATTGGCGACCGGCAGACCGGTAAAACAGCCGTAGCAGTGGATACCATCATCAACCAAAGAGAGAACTTTGAATCGGGTAAACCGGTTTACTGCATATATGTTGCGATCGGGCAAAAAGGCTCCACCGTGGCCAACCTGGCTGCCACCCTCGAAAAACACAATGCCATGGCTTATACCGTCATTGTGATGGCAACAGCTGCAGAACCTGCCGCCAAGCAATTTTATGCCCCGTATGCCGGCGCAGCCATTGGGGAATATTTCCGCGATACGGGTCGCGACGCCCTGATTATATACGACGACCTTTCCAAACAGGCCGTCTCCTACCGTGAGGTTTCCCTGTTGCTCCGCCGTCCACCCGGACGCGAAGCTTACCCCGGTGATGTATTTTACCTGCACTCCCGTTTGCTGGAAAGAGCAGCCAAAATCATCGAAACCGACGAGATCGCTTCCAAAATGAACGATCTGCCAGAGTGCCTGAAAGATAAGGTCAAGGGAGGTGGATCACTGACCGCACTGCCCATTATTGAAACACAGGCCGGTGATGTCTCTGCCTATATTCCCACCAACGTGATTTCCATCACCGACGGTCAGATCTTCCTGGAATCCTCCCTGTTCAACGCCGGAATACGTCCCGCCATTAATGTAGCGATCTCTGTTTCACGCGTGGGTGGTACTGCCCAGGTAAAAGCAATGAAGAAAATTGCCGGTACCCTGAAACTCGATCAGGCCCAGTTCCGGGAACTGGAAGCCTTCTCCAAATTCGGCTCCGACCTCGATGCTGCTACACTCCGGGTACTTGATAAAGGAAGGAAGAATGTGGAAATCCTGAAACAGGGTCAATACCAGCCCATTAAGCTGGAACACATGATCGCCATTATCTATTGCGGAACCAAAGAACTGCTCAGGAAAGTTCCCGTGGAGAAAGTAAAAGCTTTTGAAACTGAATTTATTGAAATCCTCGAGTTGAAATATAAGGATGCCCTTAACCAGCTGAAAGCCGGAACACTTAACGAAGGGGTGGAAAATGCACTACAGCAGGCAGCATCCGAAGTGGCCGAAAAGTTCCAGTATCGTTGACCTGAAGTGATTCAGCCCAATTATGATCAGAACCAATTTGTTGTAACATGTCGGGATTAAAGGAATTAAGAAGCAGGATAGGGTCCATCAAAACCACCCGCCAGGTCACCAGCGCCATGAAAATGGTGTCGGCAGCCAAACTGAAACGGGCACAGGATAATGTGATCCATTTCCGGCCATATGTCAAACATTTTGATAACATCCTTTCAACCGTACTGAAAGGCGCTGATCATCCGGAAGATCTGCTTTACCTCTCTTCAAAAACGCCGGAAAAAGTACTGGTGGTACTGGTCAGTTCCAACAGGGGACTTTGTGGAGGATTTAATTCCAGCGTGACCAATGCTGCCATACAAGCTGTCCGCACTGATTATTTTAAACAACACCAGCGCAAAAACGTCCGCTTTTTGGCCATCGGAAAACAAGGCGACAGGTTGCTGAGAGGCCAAAAAATGCCGGTAGCCGATCATATAAACGAAATCTTTGACCAGTTGAATTATGAACAGGTCGCTAAAATAGCAGATCAGCTGACCCGGGATTACCTTAATGGTACTTACGACCGGATTGAACTGGTGTACAACGAATTCATCAATGCTGCCCAGTACGTTCAGCGCAGAGAGGTATTTTTACCGCTTCCGGTGTCTGAGCAGGACAAAATTACCAAAGACATCATTTTTGAACCGTCCAATTCTGAAATTCTGGGAAGCATGATTCCATGGGCGCTCCGCATCCTGATGTACAAGGTGCTGATCTACTCATTTGCAGCAGAACACGGCGCACGAATGACCGCCATGCACCAGGCCACCGATAATGCTACAGAATTACTGGGAGAACTGTCCTTACAATACAACAAAGCCCGTCAGGCCGCCATTACCGGAGAAATCCTGGAAATTACGGGTGGCGCTGAAGCGCTTAGAAAATAAGAGACCTCAAAGGTCTTTTTTCAATCCGGAATCAGTTATTCCGGATTTTTTTTTTACTTTTGCGCCGCTACGTGGAAAAATTTGTGATTGATTGCAACCACTAAAAATGCTAAAACAATCCGGCTGACAGCTTGTTATTCAATCATTGATTTCCTGTAGAGCTATATGTAAAACATGCATAATGTTGTATGCAGCAAATATGAATTGAATATGAGTTATTTGTTTACCAGTGAATCCGTTTCCGAAGGCCATCCGGATAAAGTGGCCGACCAGATTTCTGATGCCCTGCTGGACCAGTTTCTGGCCTTTGATCCCGACTCCAAAGTTGCTATTGAAACCCTGGTTACCACAGGACAGGTTGTAGTTGCCGGCGAAGTTAAATCCAATACCTATGTCGATGTTCAGGAAGTAACCCGTGAGGTGATCCGCAAAATAGGGTATACAAAAGCAGAATACCGTTTTGATGGGGATTCCTGCGGAATTTTTGTCGCCATCCATGAACAAAGCGGCGACATCAACCGCGGGGTGGTGCGTTCCAAAAAAGAAGACCAGGGCGCTGGCGACCAGGGAATGATGTTCGGATATGCCTGTAAAGATACCGACAATTATATGCCTCTGCCACTGGAACTTGCCCACCTGATCCTGATTGAACTGGCGGCCATCCGGAGGGAGAAAAACAGCCCCATGCCCTACCTGCGGCCAGATTCCAAATCACAGGTGACCATCGAATACAACGACGATCATACTCCCCGGAGGGTTCATACCATCGTTGTATCCACCCAGCACGATGAATTTGATGCTGATGCGCCTATGCTCGAAAAAATCAAACACGATGTGATCCACATCCTCATTCCAAGGGTCGTTGCTTTGCTTCCAGGACGGTTACAGGAGCTTTTTAAGGGTGAAATCAACTATTTGGTCAACCCAACGGGAAAATTCGTTATAGGAGGCCCTCATGGCGACACCGGGCTTACCGGACGCAAGATCATTGTTGACACCTATGGCGGCAAGGGTGCCCATGGCGGTGGTGCTTTCTCCGGAAAGGACCCTTCTAAGGTGGACCGTTCAGCAGCTTACGCTGCCCGTCACATCGCCAAAAACATGGTGGCTGCAGGTGTTTCCGACGAAATTCTGATCCAGCTGGCTTATGCCATCGGCGTGGCCCGGCCGGTCGGCGTATATGTCAATACCTATGGCCGTAAGAATGTGCCACACAGCGACGGGGAAATCGCCACAATGGTAGAACAGATCTTTGATTTGCGCCCGGCATTTATTGAAGAACGCCTGAACCTCAGGAAACCTGTATATTCCGAAACAGCAAGCTATGGCCATATGGGCAGACAACCCATCTCTGTGTCCAAAAAATTCTCCCCCTCCTACCACTCGCCCAAAACTATGGTCGTTGACCTCTTTTCCTGGGAAAAATTGGATTATGTGGATAAAATCAGGGAGGCTTTTCAATTGAAATAAGAAATTCTGAGGTCTCAGAATGTTGCAAGTTTAACAGGAAACCGGTATTATCAACTGGTTTCCTGTTTTTTTTTTACTTCCGGTGAAACATCATTCCGCAGATTACGAATAAATTAATACCTTAATGGGCAATTTAAATTGACATGAACAAGAACTTGCTGACCATCGCCGTTTTACCCTTTGTTAAAGCACAGATCCTGATGACCATACTCGGGGAACGGGGAATTTCCTGCACCCTGGAAGACCTGAACCTGCTTGAAGGTACTTCCTCGCTCGCTGTGCGGGTCCAGATTCCCGAAGAAGACCTGGAAAAAGCCATTCCGCTGCTGGAGGAATTTCTGGGTAAACCTTCTGGTATGCAGGAGCCGGATGGGGATAAGGAAAGACAGGTTCTTGTTCCGGTTGATTTTTCCAATTATTCGCTGAAAGCAGCCAAAGTGGCTTTTGATATCTGCCGGTTGATCAGAGCCCGGCTGGTCCTGTTCCATGCCTATCCCAACCCCATTGCCTATTCGGTACCCTTCAGCGACATTTATGCGTTTGATACCGGTTTGCTGGCCCACCTGGAAAACGCAGAAAAATCGGCACAACAGGCAATGGAACAATTCCTCAGTGACCTGATCCGTCATTTTTCCAAAGAAACATGGAAAATGGTAGAGACAGAGTATATCCTGAAAGCCGGAGATGCCCGTGACGATATTCTTTCATTTGCCAGCCAGAATCACGTGCTGCTCATTGTAATGGGGACACAGGGAAGCGCTGAAAGGGAACTTGATATCATCGGAAGTGTGACCGCTGAAATCATCAATGCTTCCAGGGTTCCGGTATTGGCTATTCCGGCAAATACCCCCGACAATATCAGCGGAAGTTTCCGGAAAATTCTCTATGCCACCAATTTCGATAACAATGACTTTGCCGCATTGGATAAACTGATGCGTATCTTTAAACCCTATGATGCTGAAATTCATTGTGTTCATATGGGCCGGAAAGATGAACCGGTTTGGAACCTGGCTAAATTGGAGGGAATGAAAGATATTCTCCGTTCAAAATACCAGGAAAGAAAAATTGAATGTCATTTGGTAACAGGAAATGATTTGCTGACTGAAACGGATAAATTCATCACGGAAAAACACATTGATGTACTGGCGCTTACCTCTCACAAACGCAACATGATTGCTCAGTTTTTTAACCCAAGCATTGCCCGGAAAATGCTGTTTCATTCCAAAATACCCCTACTGATCTTTCATGCCTGATCAGCTCTTCCTGTCTTTCAGATAACATTCAGCGGTGTGCTGAACTGCACCGGTTATTGTTCTGTACCTGAAACCAAACAAATTGCTTATCCGTGAACCATCAAAATAACTCCTTCTCAGCGCTGATGCGATCATATCTTTGTTCAGATAGGCCTCCCTTCCGGAAATGAGGGAGATAAATCCCAAAAATACCCGGGCAAGGTGCATCAGAAAATAACCTGCCTTATACTTCGGAGCCGGCACTTTCAAAGATCCGGCAATCATTCCCATAAATTCCCTGAATTCCAGGTTCTCCGCATTCAGCAGGAATTTCCGGTTACAGGCTTGAGCAAAGTTCTGCTCTTCTGTCAGGAGTATCATGGCATCCGTTACATCCCGGACATCCACATATCCCGTTACTCCTGGCGTATAAAACGCCAAACCCTTGTATATCCGGTCAAAAAACTGTCCGCTGCCACTGGTCCAGGAACCAGGCCCGATGATCACGGAAGGATGAACCACCACTGCATCCATTCCTTCCTCCCCTCCCCTCCAGATTTCTGCCTCCGAACGGAATTTACTTTCTGCATAAACCGATTGTTTTCCGTCAGGAGCCCATTGTGATGCCTCTGTAACCACCTGTCCGTCTTTCTTATTTCCAAGCGCTGCAATGGAACTTACATGACAAATCCGCTTTACCCCATTATGGAGCGCAGCGTTGACAAGATTGGCTGTTCCTTCCACATTGTTCTGCATGATCCTTTTCCATTTCCGCCGGTTAAAAGATACCTCTGCAGCACAATGGTAAATCATGTCCACATCCCGGAGCGCATCTTCCAGGCTGAAATAGTCCATCAAATCCCCGTCTACCCATTCAATACGGTCAAACAATTCTCCAGCCTCAGTGGTATACCATTGAAACACCTTCCTTAACCTGTCAAGGTTCGATGTTTTACGCTTCAACGCCCTGACAGGCAATCCCTTTTGAAGAAGTGAAAGTACCAGATGGCTTCCCACCAATCCCGTAGCCCCGGTTACAAAAATCATTTTATGTTGCTTTTTATTCTTAATATTAGGCTTCCCTGCTAATCGTCTTCTTCCGGAACTTCATTCCGGTTCCAGGCAGTGATCGCTTTGGCTCCGAATTTTCTGGCAGATATCTCTGAAATCCTGACTTTGAAAACCCCGACATTCCGGATGGCCGGAGCACTGAACTTAAAAGGCAAATCACTGTATTGCGCCATCAGCTTTTGCATGCAATCCTCCTTTTCCTCAAAATCGTCGATGAATTCTGCCTTTCCTTCAACGATGACCGACTTCGATTTCACCCGGTAACTGCAGCCGACTTTCACATCCTGCCAGGCAATTTTTTCTCCTGAAATCCAGGAAATGCACACCTTCGGATTTTTCTGCAGCATAGCCCATTTTCTGCCTGATTGCGCCATGTGGAGGATCACATCATCCTGGTCAAGGGCAAAATTCATGGGAACCACATAAGGCTGGTCCCCATCACAAAAAGCAACAAAACAAGTTTTGCATGACCTGATAATCCGGTCAATTTCTTCCCGGCTGTCTATATTCAATGTTCGCATTAACGAAATTTTTGGATATTATCCCGAAAATACGATTTTTTGGCTTCCCTGATGCCATCATCCACGACAACAGAACATTCTTTGGCCAAAATGAACTATTTTTGAGGTCTAAAGTGAAAACATATGGAACAGTTCTCGACAAGACAGAATAAAATCTCCCGGTTAATACAAAAAGAACTGGCAGGGATTTTCATCAGTGAACTGAAATCTGAATTTATGGGCCTGCTGGTTAGTGTCACTGAAGTCAGGGTTACAAGCGATCTGTCTTTAGCCAGATGCTACCTGAGCATTTACCCTTCAGATAAGTCGGAAATGACCCTGAACCATATCCGTCACATGGTCCGGCCCATCCGCGGAATACTGGGGAACAAGATTGCCAAGCAGATCCGGATTATCCCGGAACTTGAGTTTTTTGTTGATGACAGCCTGAATTACCTGGAAAAAAGTGACCGCTTACTGAAAGATTAAACCTCCAATCTGTAAAATTTGAACCTGCCGTTCTTCATCGCGCGTCGTTATCTGGTTTCCAAGAAGAAACAACACATCATCAATATCATTTCCATCATTTCTGCAGTGGGAATAGGTGTGGGTACGTTTGCACTTGTGGTGGTTCTATCTGTGTTTAACGGATTTGACGGACTGATTAAATCTTATTTCAGCATATTGGATCCGGATATTAAAATCTCCGTCAGGGAGGGGAAATATTTTGACCCTGATGAAATTGTCAGCCAGGTGTTACCGGCCATTCCGGGTATAGCCGGTTTTTCTGAAGTAATTGAAGACAATGCATTGCTGACCTATAACAACCGTCAGTTTATAGCGGTTTTAAAAGGGGTCTCAGACAACTTCAGCCGGATAACCGGTATTGATACCCTTATGGTAGGGGGTAAATTCATTCTTGAAGAGGGAGGAGCTTCCTTTGCAGTACCCGGACAGGGCGTGGCATCGTATCTGGGAATCGACCTTAATTACCAGGAAGTAATCCGTGCTTATGTCCCCAGAAAAGGGCTCCAATCGGGATTAGAAATGATTAACGCTCTGAATAGCAAAGCGATATATCCATCGGGAATATTTTCACTTTTGGAAGAAGTAGATGCCCAAACCGTCTTCGTACCCCTTTCCTTTGCTGCTGAATTGTTTGAAACTGAAAACAGGGTTAGTGCAGTCGAAATCAAATTATTGCCAGGAATCGGGGAAAAGCAGATATGCAAAGCTATCGATAAACAAACCGGGCAAAGGTATCTGGTCAAAAATAAATACCAGCAGCACGAATCGTTATACCGGACCATGAATTCCGAAAAATGGATGACTTACCTCATTCTCTCCTTCATCCTGATTATTGCTTCCTTTAACATTTTGGGCAGCCTTTCCATGCTGATCATTGATAAAAAAGATGACATCCAGATTCTGCGCAGTATGGGAGCCTCATCCCGGTTGATCCGGATGATTTTCCTGTTTGAAGGCTGGCTGATTTCCATTTCCGGTTGTCTCACCGGGTTGGTTACAGGTGTTCTGGTATGCTGGATACAGATTCATTTCGAATTGATAACCTTACCCGGTGAAGGTTCATTTGTGATTTCTGCCTACCCGGTTGATATCCAAATTCCTGATTTACTGCTGATTATTATGTTGGTGTTGACCATTGGTTTTCTGGCAGCCTGGTATCCGGTGCGTTTTATTACCCGTTCCGGTTCCCAAGCCGCTTTTTCATCTCCAGATATACAATGAAATGATTTAGTTATCTTTAAAACTCGTGCTGTTTAAATTCTGATTTTAATATTACCTTTCAATTATAAAAACAATAGGTCATTGTGAAAGCGTTAGTAAAAAAATATCCTGAAAAAGGAATTTGGATGGAAGAAGTTCCCATTCCGGTTCCAGGTCCCAACGATGTACTGATTAAAGTCAGTAAATCAGCCATTTGTGGCACAGACCTCCACATCTACAAATGGGACGAATGGGCGCGTCAGACCATTAAGACCCCTCTGATCATCGGTCATGAATACATGGGTATAGTGGCAGAAACCGGTTCAGAAGTCGAAAATGTAAAGGTGGGTGACCGGGTAACGGTGGAAGGGCATATTTCCTGTGGATACTGCAGAAATTGCAGGCGGGGCCGCCAGCACATCTGTGACAATACCCAGGGCATCGGGGTGAACCGTGACGGAGGTTTTG
>DAIDJX010000114.1 GCA_027451165.1 Prolixibacteraceae bacterium
GAATGGAAAAACCCCCGCATAAAAAGGAACGGCGAACCCCTGCTGATCTATGAGGCCCACGTCGGAATGGCCGGAGAAGAGGAACGCGTCCATACCTATGATGAATTTCGCCGGAATATCCTCCCCCGCGTCAAAGAAGGCGGCTACAATACCATCCAACTGATGGCCATTCCGGAGCATCCCTATTACGGCAGTTTCGGCTACCACGTATCGGGATTTTTTGCCCCCTCCTCCCGCTTCGGCACCCCGGATGAACTGAAGGCCCTGATCGATGAAGCCCACGGCATGGGCTTGTCTGTCATCATGGACCTGGTCCATTCCCATGCTGTCCGTAATGAAATTGAAGGACTGGGAAAATACGACGGCACCCGCTACCAGTTTTTCCATGAAGGCCCCCGCGGGGAACACCCCGCCTGGGATTCCTACTGTTTCAATTACCACAAAAACGAAGTGCTCCATTTCCTGCTTTCGAACATCAAATACTGGCTCGATGTTTTCCGCTTCGACGGGTATCGCTTCGACGGGGTGACCAGCATGCTCTATTACGACCACGGTCTGGGTAAGGCCTTCACCTCCTATGACGATTACTTCGGCGGAAATTGCGACGGGGAAGCCATCACTTATTTCGTCCTGGCCAACCAACTGATCAAGGAAGTCAACCCGGAAGCCATCTCCATTGCCGAAGACATGAGCGGTATGCCCGGACTGGCTGTGCCAATCAGCGACGGTGGCCTTGGCTTTGACTACCGCCTCGCTATGGGGGTTCCGGATTACTGGATCAAAACCATCAAGGAAAAAAGTGATGACGAATGGCAAATGGGCGATATCTTCTACCAGCTGACTTCCAAACGCATGGATGAGAAAGTGGTCAGCTATGCCGAATCGCACGACCAGGCCCTGGTGGGAGATAAAACCATTATATTCAGGCTGATCGATAAGGAGATGTATTTCAGTATGCGGAAAGACCAGCCCAACCTGATCGTGGACCGCGGCATTGCCCTCCACAAAATGATCCGGTTGGCTACCCTCGGATGTGCCGGCGGCGCTTACCTCAACTTTATGGGCAATGAATTCGGCCACCCCGAATGGATCGACTTCCCCCGTGAAGGCAACGGTTGGTCATACCGGCACGCCCGGAGACTCTGGAGCATCTCCACCGATCCGGAACTGAAATTCCACTGGCTCCTCGACTTCGATGCCGACATGATCGGGCTCTTCCGGCAACACCAGATCCTGACCATACCTTCCGTAGACCTGGTCTGGGAAAAAAATGATGACGAGGTGCTGGCCTTCCACCGTGGCCAATGGCTCTTTGTCTTTAATTTCCATCCCGTGAAATCCTTCACCAGCTATGGTATCCCGCTTGGAGAAGGGAAATACCACCTGACACTGAGTTCCGACAACGGCCGGTATGGCGGTCATGACCGGGTGGATGAATCCATTACTTATTATACCCTGCCTGAAACTGAAAAGAGTTCAAAACACTGGCTGCACCTCTACCTGCCAGCCCGTGTAGCCCTGGTTTTCAAAAGAGAAGAGATATTCAGGAAAAAGTAGTATGATTGATTTCTATACACCAGTAAACTTACCCGAACCGAGGTTTAAAAGCAGTTATTCATCGAAACACCTGATGATTGGCTCCTGTTTTACCGAATACATCGGGGCCAGAATGGAAAACCTGAAATTTAACACCGATATCAATCCCTTCGGAATTCTTTTCAACCCTTCCTCCATTGCCCAATGCCTGAAAAGGTTGATTTCAGGGATCCCTTTTACGGAAAAAGACCTAAGCCAACATAATGGCCTGTGGCACAGCTGGCTCCACCACGGAAGATTTTCTTTCCCTTCCGCGGAGGAAACCCTGGAAGCCATCAACAACCGGCTGACTTTCAGTTCAACTTATCTCCGCCATTGCGATTTTCTGATCCTAACCTTTGGCACTGCCTGGATCTATGAACTGCTTTCCACGGGAGCAACAGTCTCCAACTGCCACAAAGTACCTGCTTCTGAATTCCGCAGGTTCAGATTAACGGTGGGGGAAATTGTGGCGGAAATGAGAGAAACCATTGAAGAGCTGCTTGTTTACAATCCGGATTTAAAAATCATCCTGACAGTCAGCCCGGTACGCCATCTCAAAGATGGTGCAACCGGAAACCAGCTGAGCAAATCTACCCTTCTGCTGGCCACCGATGCCCTGGTCAATGGTTTTGGTCAGGAACGTTGCAGCTATTTCCCATCTTATGAACTGGTGATGGACGAATTACGCGACTACCGTTTTTATGCTGAAGACATGGTGCACCCATCCCCTGTAGCCATCGATTTTATATGGCAAAAATTCATGACGTGGTTTTTTGACAAAGAGGTTACCAAATTGTCGGATAAGATAAGTGCTTTACGTCAGGCTTATTTACACCGGCCACAACACCAAAATACACCTGAATTCAAAAAATTCACTGAAACACAATTACGAAGACTGAATGAATTTTCAAAAACATATCCGTTTCTTGATTTTTCAACCGAAATTAACTATTTTGCAGCAAAACTTTAACACCGATTACCGATTACCGGTCCCTGAGCGAAGTCGAAGGGCCGATTACCGAATACCGATTACCATATGAGTTACGTAAATTTTCCAACGTCGAAATTGTCCCAGCTGGAATTTACCACGCGCAGGGAAATTGTAAGGACAAATCATGCGGGATCCTATACTTCCACTACCCTGAATGGTTGTAATACCCGGAAATACCATGGCTTGCTGGTATGTCCGATTGCTGCTTTCGGTGGAAGCAAGCATGTCTTACTTTCAGCGTTGGATGAAAGCATCAAAGTCAAAGGAACTATTATTCCATTGGCCACCAGAAGGTATGCCGACGGTTATCTTGATCCGAAAGGCCACCGGTTCTTCTCGAAATTTGATTTTGAAAGAATTCCCAGGTTCACCTTCCATACCGGGGATATTGTACTTACCAAGGAAAGATTGCTGGTGGAGAAAGAACAGCAGTTGCTGGTAAAATATGTGCTGGAAGAAGCGGCTGGTCCGGTAAGCATGATCTTCCGGCCTTTCCTGGCTTTCAGAAATATCCATGAACTGAGCAAGTCGAATATGTACGTTCATACGGCTGTTGAAGAAGAGCAAAACGGGATCAGTATACGGATGTATGAAGGTTATCCCAGGTTGTATATGCAATTCAGCCAGGGGTGTGAATTTCAACCTTCCCCCGACTGGCACTATAATGTTGAATACATTGTTGAAAAACAAAGGGGTTATGATGCGCTGGAAGACCTTTACACGCCGGGTACTTTTGAAGTAAAACTGAAAAAAGGTGATTCGCTGGTATTTTCAGCCTCAACCTTCGCTGCAAGTCCGCCTGCCTTCAAACAACGGTTCAGCCGGGAAGTCAGCAAACGGATCAACAGGGACTCTTTCACCGGATGCCTGAAAAATGCAGCCAACCAGTTTATTCAATACAAAGATGATGTCGCTGTTGACATCATTGCCGGTTTCCCCTGGTTTAACAGTATTTCGAGGCAAACCTTCATTGCCCTGCCCGGGTTGAGAATTGCCCAGAGTGAGCGCCGGCTTGCCCTCGAGGTGCTTTCCACCTACCTTCCCCACCTGAAAAACGGGTTTTTCCCTGATTCGATCGCGGATAATTACCCTGTTTATCACAGTCCGGATGCTTCCCTGTGGTTTATTTGGGCGATGCAGCAATTTAAAAAGCAGGGGTCAAGGTTTAAGGAATTTGGCCCACCATTTTACCAGGCCATCAGGCAAATCATTCAAAGCTTCCGCCAGGGAACACAAAGCCTCGGAATGCTGGAAAACGGACTTCTCTTCGCTGTGGAACAGGGCATAGCCCTGACCTGGATGAATGCTTACAGCTATGGCCAACCCAATGTTCCCAGGTATGGCAAACCCGTAGAACTGAATGCCCTCTGGTACAATGCGGTATGCTTTGCTCTCGAAATGGCCCGCATGGAAAGGGATTACGATTTTATCGAAGAATGGAAAAATATGCCGGAGAAAATTGCCGCCTCCTTCCTGCTTACATTCTGGGATGAAGAAAAAGGCTATCTGGCCGATGTCGAAAATGGTCTGTACACCGACTGGTCGGTCCGGCCAAACATGGTTATTGCTGCTGCGATGCCCTATTCACCGCTGAACCGTAACCGGATCATCAAAATTCTGGATGTGGCACGTCACCATCTCGTGACACCCCGCGGGTTGCGGACTTTGTCACCGGAGGATCCCGCTTACCGGGGCAGCGTCGAGGGCAACCACGATCAGCGGGAAGAGGCAGTCCACCGCGGAGCTGCACACCCCTGGCTGATTCAGTTCTTCGCCGACGCCTGGCTGAGCACACATGGAAAAGCCGGGTTAACCGTCATCAAAAAACTGATGAATGGTTGGGAGTGTGAAATGAGTGACAACTGCATCGGCACCGTGTCAGAAATGTACAACGGATCTGCCCCACAGGCATCCAATGGCGCTGTATCCCAGGCATGGAACGTGGCCGCCCTGCTCTATACCCTCCAGCGAATCAACGATGTGGAAAGCGAGTGATCTTACTAATTTCGGATTTCGGATTTGAGATTTCGGATTTGAGATTTCGGATTTACCTGCGGACTCTCCTGCCATTCAATCCGAAATTGTAAATCCGAAATCCGAAATATTTGTTCTGAAAACATTATTAGTTTGTTAAATGAATGTCCTGATGTTCGGATGGGAATTCCCGCCCCATATTTCCGGGGGCCTGGGTACCGCCTGCCAGGGGTTGGCAAGGGGCTTGTCCGGAATTCCCGACATTCAACTAACTTTTGTGGTTCCCAAAAAGTGGGGCGATGAAACCGGCGAATGCTGCCGGCTGATCGGCGCCAACCAGGTAATACTGCAACAGCCTTTGTTCCCCGGATCAACCGGACCCGGACAAGCACAACAAATCAGTCTGCCTTCTGGAATCATCCCTTACCAGACTCCTGAACAGTTCTGGGCAGAAAAAAGCAAAAGACAGGCAAAACAGGTCCGGTTTGTGGAGATTACAGGAGAAGGAACGGTTAATTTTTCAGGAACATACTCAGAATCGCTTTTCAGCGAAATCCACAATTACGCCCTGGTGGCAGAACAACTGGCCCGGGAAGAATCCTTTGACCTGGTACATGCCCATGACTGGCTGACTTTTCCGGCGGGAATTGCAGCTGCCCGGATCAAGGGTAAGCCGCTGGTGGTCCATGTCCATGCCACAGAATTTGACCGCAGCGGAGGGGAAATCAACCCACAGGTATATGCTGTCGAAAGGGAAGGAATGGAATACGCAACCAGGGTTATTACCGTCAGCCAGCTGACACGCCATACAGTTATTGATCATTACGGAATCCACCCTTCCAAAGTCATAACCATACACAATGCAGTGGAGCAGTTGTCAGAAAATCAAAAAGCCTGCCTCAAAAAGGGACTTCCGGGGAAAATTGTATCGTTTATCGGACGGGTAACCCTTCAGAAAGGGCCGGAATACTTCGTGGAAATGGCCCAACTGATCCTTCAGCATACCAATGATGTGCGCTTTGTGATGGCTGGCAGCGGCGACCGCTTGCCGGCAGTGGTGGAACAGGTAGCCCGTCTGGGGATTTCTGATCATTTTCATTTCACCGGATTTCTTTCTCCGGAAGAAGTTCACAAATTACTGTCAATCAGCGATGTTTTTGTCATGCCTTCCGTTTCTGAACCTTTTGGCATCGTTCCCCTGGAAGCCATGCGCTTTGGGGTTCCGGTTATCGTTTCCAGGCAATCGGGGGTTTCGGAAATCATCCGTTATGCAATAAAAAAGGACTTCTGGGATACCCATGGCATGGCAGATGCCATCATGGGCCTGCTGAATTATCCTGCCCTCTCCGGTCTGCTGAGCAAAAAAGGCAGGGAAGAATCAGGTTCCAGAAGCTGGGATCAGACGGCAGAGGAAGTGTATAATCATTACCGGCAACTCTCTTACCATTTTCATTCCCTATGAAAAAAATCTGTCTTATTTTCAGGGTACACCTCTCCCCCACGCTGCGCCCTTACCGCTTTTTTGAAATCGGCGACCATGCACCCTACTATGAGGAGGAGACTCTTGCAGCCGATATCCTCCAGGAGGCACAAACCTGTTTGCAACCGATCAGCCAGTTGCTTTTGCGACAAATTCAGAGCAACCGGGAAAAAATCAGGGTTGCCATTTTCCTCTCCGGAATGACAGCCGCCCTTCTGGAAAAATATGCCCCCGGGCTTACTCCCGTTTTTCGCCAGTTAGCCAGTACCGGTTGTGTGGAATTCCTCTCCGGAACCTATTCCTGGTCCCTGGCTTCCCTGTACCACCCTGCAGCATTCCAACGACAAATAGCCGATCACCGGCAAAGCATGCAAGAACTGACCGGGGCAGGCACCTCCGGCATTTTCCTGAATACGGGACTGATCTATAACCACCAGATAGGCAGACAACTGCGCCATGCCGGAATGGAGGGTGCCCTTTTGGAAGGCAACAAACAATTGTTGGGATGGAAAAGTCCGGATGCGCTTTATGCGGATTCCCGCATCCCCGGAATGAAGCTCTTTCTGAATAACCCTGACCTGAACAAGGATTTTCTGCACCTGCTGACCGGATCCCAGAAGATTCAGAGACCCGGCCTCAAAGGTTCCGTTCAGGATGAAATCCTTAGCGCCGGAGAAACAGACCAGCAGGTCAACCTGTTTGTTCCGTTTGAAATCCTGCGCCAACCGGAAGGCCATTCTTCCGGCAATCTTCACCTGCTCGAATATTTTCTTTACAAAGCTGGTCAATCCTCTGGAATTCAATACTGTACGCCATCTGACCTCCTCCATTCCGGAGTTATCCCGGAAGCGCTTCCGACTGACCTTTACCTTCTGCCGGAAGAAAAAAACAATTTCTTAATGTATGAGCCTGGCAATGAGCTGCAGCAGGAAGCGCTCACCAAACTCTATGAAATGACCGGGAAAATGGAGTTGATCGCTGACCCGGAGGTCTGGCAGGAATGGAACTTCCTTCAATCTGCCGTCCATCCTGGTCATATGGCCACCAATTGCCCTGATGGAACACATTCCGGAACCAATAATCCCTTTCCTTCCCCCTTTGACGCCTTCATCATTTACATGAACATCCTGAATGATTTTAATTTGAAACTGGAACAGCTGGCTAAAAAGTAAAATTCACTATTTTTGCAGGCTGAAATTTCAAGTAAACAAAGGATGGAAATTAAGGAAGGCGTACGCTATATACAACCCCCCGTTATTGAGGGTCCCCAATGGAGGAAATTTATCGTGGAATCTGATTTGCCCGAGAAGTTGAATCCTTTGCGTGAACTGTGCAGAAACCTGTGGTGGGTTTGGAATCATGAAGCCCGGGATGTATTTCAGTACATCGACGAGAAGATTTGGGAAAAAGTAGAGCACAACCCCATTTTGTTGTTGGAGCAGGTGAGTTTTCAACGTTTCAGGGAACTGGAAAAGGACAGAAAATTTACCGGGATGATGGAAAAAGCTTACAGCAATTTCAAGACCTACCTGCAGGAACGGGAGCAGCTTTCCACACCCCAGATCGCCTACTTCAGCATGGAATATGGATTGCACGACAGCCTGAAGATCTTCTCCGGAGGGTTGGGTATTCTTGCCGGCGATTACCTCAAGGAAGCCAGTGACTCGAGGGTTAACCTGGTTGGCATCGGATTGTTGTACCGTTTTGGCTATTTCAGACAAACCCTGAGTATTTACGGGGAGCAGATGGCCAATTACATTCCTGAACATTTCTCCAAAATTCCGGTAATGCCCTCGCTCGATGCCGACGGCAACTGGATAGAGGTACAGGTGGAGTTTCCCGGAAGGCAGGTAATTGCCAGGGTATGGGAAGTCCATATTGGTGCGGTAAAACTATATCTGCTGGATACAGATAATGACCTCAACCAGGATTTTGACCGGAATGTCACCCACACTTTGTATGGTGGTGATTCTGAAAACCGGCTGAAACAGGAGGTGCTGTTGGGCATCGGAGGGATCAGGGCACTCCGGAAACTTGGCTATAAACCAGACATTTACCATTGTAACGAAGGCCATGCTGCGCTGATTGGCATTGAAAGAATTCTGAACCTGATCAACGAAAGTGACCTCACCTATGCCGAAGCAAAAGAGGTAGTGAGGGCTTCCAACCTGTTTACCACCCATACCCCGGTTCCGGCTGGTCATGATGCTTTTCACAATGACCTGTTCAGGGCTTACCTGGGCCATTATCCGGAAAAGCTGGGGCTGACCTGGGAAGAGTTTGTCTATCTCGGCAAAGCCCATGTCCATGAAGACCATTTTAACATGAGCTACCTGGCCTGCCAGATGTCGCATGGCATTAACGGAGTCAGCTGGATGCATGGAAAAGTCAGCAAAAAGATACTGAAAGAGTTATATCCCGGATACCTGGAAGACGAAATTGCCGTGGGTTATGTGACCAACGGCGTGCATTATGCCACCTGGGCTGCCAAGGAATGGAAAGAAATCCACAATGAATATTTCGGGACTGATTTTATTGATAATCAGCTTAATCTCGACCGTTGGGAAAAAATCTACAAAGTCCCGGATGAGCGTATCTGGAAATTGCGCCAGCAGTTGCGACTGAAGCTGATCAACTACATCAAGCAACGTTTCTCTGATACCTGGATTCAGCGCAACGAAAATCCAAGGTACATCACTGAAATCAGTGACATTTTGGATCCCTGTGCCCTGACCATCGGGTTTGCGAGGCGCTTTGCCACCTACAAGCGTGCCCACCTTCTCTTCCGGGATCTGGAAAGACTGGCCAGAATTGTCAATGACCCGGAGCGGCCGGTGCAGTTTCTTTTCGCCGGGAAAGCCCATCCTGCGGATAAAATGGGACAGGATCTGATCAAACACATCGTGGAAATTTCCAAGCTGCCGCAATTTAAGGGCAAAATTCTGTTCGTTCAGAATTACGATATGAACCTGGCCAAAATGCTGCTCCAGGGCGTCGATGTTTGGCTGAACACCCCCACCCGCCCCCTTGAAGCCTCCGGAACCAGCGGAGAAAAAGGGATTATGAACGGCACCCTGCATTTTTCGGTACTCGATGGCTGGTGGATAGAAGGTTATGAAAAAGACGCCGGCTGGGCACTCCCGATGGAACGCAGTTACGACGTCCAGGACTACCAGGATGAACTGGATGCCGGAACCATCTATAATATCTTTGAAGATGAGATCATCCCGGCATTTTATGAAAGGGGAAAAGATGGCATTCCCGTCAAGTGGATCGGGTACATCAAAAATACAATTGCCAAAGTGGCGCCTAAATTCACCACCTGCCGCATGATCCGCGACTACCAGGATAGATTTTATATTCCTCAGTACCAGCAAACCCTGAAAGTAAGGGAAAACGACTTTAGACTGGCCAAGGATATTGCCGCCTGGAAATTCTGGGTCAGCTCCATCTGGGATGAGATTGAAGTCAAAGACATCCAGATCGCCCATGGTATTACCAACCCCATGAAAATCGGGCAGGATTATCCGGCTAAGGTCATCCTTGATCTGAAAGGGCTTTCCCAGCAGGAAGTGGGTCTTGAACTGGTTATTACCCTGAACGGAAACAACACTCCGCCCAAACTGATTCAGACTATTGAATTTCAGGCTGAAAGCATGGAAGAGGGAGCGGCTGTCTATACCCTGGATGTCAACATCCAGAAATCTGGCACCTACAGCTATGGACTTCGCCTGTTTCCCAAAAATGAACACCTGAAACACCGGCAGGATTTCAGGTATGTGAAATGGTTGTGATGATACCCTGACTTCTTAAAACTAACCTATATGCAAAAAACCAACATCGGCGTGCTGCTCTCGGTGGCCTTGCCGCGCATGCTGGCGCGGGTGAATATTCCGCCCGAGGAGGATGCGGTCTGGGCCCGCGCGCTGACCGGGCCGGAGCCGAAAGTCTCGGCGCTGGCC
>DAIDJX010000115.1 GCA_027451165.1 Prolixibacteraceae bacterium
GCAGCCAAAGGGGCCGACCCGCAGTTGATGAAAAACTGTGCCGCTGCCTTTTGTGAAGCCCTGCAATATGCAAAAGATGAGGAAGTGAAAGACTTTCTGCTTCAGGAACTTCAGTATGTAGCCGGGAATGAAGCCGTACCGGTGCTAAGCCCTTACCTCCTGAACAAACGGCTGTGCGATCCTGCAGCTCGTGTGTTGGTGCGGATCAATTCCCCGGAATCAAATAATGCTCTTGCCAATGCCCTTTCCAAAGCTAAAACGGCTCAGCAGATCATTATTGCAGAGGCGCTCGGACAGGTGAAATATGCACCGGCGGTACCTGAACTTATGGGAATGGCGTCTGCTTCCGATGGCAAGCTGAAGAAAACAGTGCTGAGAGCGCTGGCAGAAACGGGTAATCCCGATGCTGCCACACTGCTGGCTGCGGAAGCTGAAAAAGCCGGTTATACCTACGACCCGGCTGATGCTACCGCATCTTACCTGTTGTTTCTGAAAAGAAGCGCTGAAAATGGAAATTCAGGATTAGCAGCACAGCAAGCGCAGCTTTTGATTCAGCAAAAAGCGTTACCGGTTCACACCAGGAGCGCTGCCTTGCAGCTCCTGGCAGCTGTGGAAGGCCAGAAAGCAGTTCCTGCTTTGCTGAAAGCTTTGCAGTCGGCTGAAAAGGAATACCGGATGGCTTCGCTTTCCCAGCTGCGCAGTTTTTGCACGCCTGAAGTGTTTTCCACCGTCCGGAAAATGGCCGGAAAAACCAAAAACACAGAACAGAAAGCGGAACTGATCACCTGGCTGGCCGCTCAGGGTGATGCGCTTGCATTACCGATGATCACCAAACAACTGAAATCAAAGGATAAATCAGTACTGTTGGCGGCAATCCCTGCGGTGGCCAGACTGGGAAAAGCTGATGCCATCCCATCCATCATGCCGGTTCTTGCCACCGGGAGCGACGACATCCTCAAAGCCGCCAAGACTACCCTGTTGACCATTCCCGGCCTGGGGGTCACCGATGCGGTGGCTAAGGCCATCCCCGGAACTTCAGGCGCTGCCCGTTGTGCCATGATCGACATCATCGGTCAAAGATGCGACAGCCGTCATGCAGCCCTGGTGTTTGAAGAATCGGAAAGTAATGATCCTGCGGTCAGGCTTGCTGCCCAAAAAGCCCTGGCGTCGGTAGTGAAAAAAGGTGATGAAGGGAAAATTGCCGGATTACTGAACAAGGCTGCCAACGCAGAGGAGTTTACAGCGCTGCAGTCTGCGCTTTATGCAGCCCTGAAAGAACTGAAAACGAAGCCGGAACAAACGCAGGCTGTGGTCGGACTGATGAATGTTTCAAAAGATAAACAAAGCCTGTACAGCCAGGTTCTTGCCCGGATTGGCGGCCATGAGGCTTTGGCTGTGGTGGAAAAGCAATTTGAAAACGGGAATCCGGAAGAAAAAGAGATGGCCTTCAAAGGGCTGGCCGGTTGGAGTGATGGTACAGCGCTGATGTCATTGTACCGGATCGCTAAAAGCAATGCAAGTGGTAAGTTCGGTGAAAAGGCCTTATCGGGCTTTATTGCCGGAATCAACGCATCGCAGCAAAGCACCGATCAAAAAGTTCTGATGTTCAGGAATGCCATGGAACTGGCGACAACTGTTGACCAGAAGAAGCAGGTACTGCGGGGAATTTCCCGGAACATCACCTTGCCGGCAATGGTTTTTGTATCCGCTTACCTGGATAATCCGGAATTGCAGCAAACAGCCGTTGAGGCCATGATGTCGATGGCAGAGGTCAATGGTGATTTTTACGGACCGGTAGTGGAGAAGATGGTACAGAAAGCCCTTTCCCTGAACAATGACGCCGAAGCCGATTATCAGAAACAGGCTGTACTGAAGAAAATGGCGTCATTTCCCAAAGAGGGCGGATTTGTTGCAATGTTCAACGGGAAAGACCTGACCGGATGGAAAGGACTGGTAGGGAATCCTGTCTCGCGGGCAAAAATGACCCCAACCGAGTTGGCGGAAGCCCAGGTTAAGGCAGACCAGGCTGCTGCTGAAAGCTGGAAGGTGGAAAACGGAATCCTCCTTTTCACCGGGAAAGGTGATAATCTTTGCAGTTTAAAGGACTATGGTGATTTTGAGATGCTGGTCGACTGGAAACTATTCCCCGGAAAGGAACCCGATGCCGGAATTTATCTCCGGGGAACGCCCCAGGTGCAGATCTGGGATACTTCCCGCGTCAATGTCGGTGCCCAGGTGGGTTCCGGAGGATTGTACAACAATCAGAAAAATGTCAGTAAACCGCCTTTGGTGGCCGATAATGCTGTTGGGGAATGGAATTCCTTCCGCATAAAAATGATCGGGGAGAAAGTTAGCGTCTGGCTGAATGGTCAGCTGGTGGTTGACAATGTTACCCTGGAAAATTACTGGGACCGCAAACAGCCGATCTTTCCGGTAGGGTCCATCGAACTCCAGGCCCATGGCTCCGTGGTGGGTTACCGGGATATCTATGTGAAAGAGCTGCCACGCAAAGAGCCTTATCAGGTTGCTGAAAAGGAAAAAGTGGAGGGATTTGTACCGCTGTTCAACGGCGTTGATATGAGCGGCTGGACCGGCAACCTGACCGATTATTCCCCGCAGGATGGGATGATTGTTTGCCAGCCTACAGGACACGGCTCCGGAAATTTATACACGGAAAAGGAGTATAGCGATTTCATACTTCGCTTTGAATTTCAGCTTACGCCCGGCGCCAACAATGGATTGGGGATCCGTACCCCGCTCACGGGAGATGCCGCTTATGTGGGCATGGAATTGCAGATACTGGACAATGAAGCCGATATCTACAAGAGTCTTCAGGCTTACCAATACCATGGTTCGGTCTATGGAGTGATCCCGGCCAAACGGGGTTTCCTGAAACCGGTCGGGGAATGGAATGTTCAGGAGGTGCAGGCGATCGGGAACCGGATAAAGGTGACGCTGAACGGAGAGGTTATCCTGGATGGAGACATTGCCAAAGCCAGTAAAAACAATACAGCCACAGCCGATCATCGCGAACATCCGGGCTTGCTGAACAAAACCGGGCACATCGGGTTCCTGGGGCATGGCTCACCCTTGAAATTCAGGAATCTGAGGATCAAGGAGTTGTAAAAAAGTTACACAGTGTTACACAGTGTAGTCACAGAGTCACACAGTTTCTAACTTTTTATAAACTTACTTTTCTCAAGCGAGTTTAATTATTGCAAACTGTGAAACACTGTGCTAACGCTGTGTAACACTGTGTAACTAAAGAAAATTTTTATCGATGTACTCCTGAAATGCCTCCTTGTACTGATCACTGACCGGGATGTACACCTTTCCGAACACGATCCGGCTGCGCTCCACCGTTTCAATCTTTTCCAGGTTGACGATGTAAGACCGGTGCACCCGCATGAATTTTGATTTCGGAAGCTTTTCTTCGAGCGCCTTGAGCGAGCTGAGGGAAAGGACCGGATGTGCATCACTGACCAGAAATACTTTCACATAATCTTTCAGTCCCTCGACATAGCGGATATCATTGAAGTTGATCCTTCTGATCTTATACTCCGATTTCAGAAATAAAAACTCATTGTTAACCGAGATTTCCTGCACTTTATCCGACCGTTCGAGCCGGATCAGCTTCTCCGCCTTCATGGCCGCTTTCAGAAACTCCTCGTAATTGAACGGTTTGAGGAGGTAATCCACTGCTTCCAGACGGAACCCTTCCAGCGCATATTTCTCGTAAGCGGTGGTGAAAATGATCTTATGACTGCCACCCAATATTCTGGTAAATTCCGTGCCAGTCAGATCGGGCATCTGGATATCGAGGAAGATCAGCTCCACCTCGTTTTCGTTCAGGAACTCCATGGCATCCAGTGGATTGTCGAAAGTGGCCTGCAATTCGAGAAAAGGTGTCCGGGTAATGTAGCCTTTCACCAGCTGAAGTGCAAGCGGCTCATCATCGATGGCAATTGTCTTGATCATGACTACTAAATTAGATTAATTTCAAGGTCAACCTCGAAAGCATCATCCGATTCCCGGATCACCAGTGTGTGATTTTCCGGGAAAAGCAGCTTTAACCGTTTTTTCACATTTTCGAGCCCTATTCCGGAGTGATTGTCAACCAGATCGGGATCACTCCGCTTATTCATGCTGTTCGTACAAAGAAACTTCACCTGGCTGTTTTCTTTCGTAAGGCTGATGCGGATGAAGGATTTGCCCCGGTAGCTTACCCCGTGTTTGAAAGCATTTTCTATGAACGGAATAAAAAGCAGCGGAGGAATCTGATCATCGGTCATGGCCTCCGGAAAATCAACCTTTAGTTCAACTTTGTCAGATAGGCGGAGTTTCATCAGGTCGATGTAATTCCTCATGAATCCGATCTCGTGGCGGAGCTGAATTTTGCCCTGTTCCGATTCATACAGCAGGTAGCGCATCATTTTGGAGAGTTTCAGGACAGCCTCCTGGGCATCGGATTTACTGATTTCAATGAGCGAATAAATATTGTTCAGCGTGTTGAAAAAGAAATGGGGACTGATCTGGTTCTTCAGAAATGCCAGCTCCGAATTGAGTTTTTCCTTTTCCAGTTCTTTTTGTCTTTTTTCTGAAGCCGAATGTCTTTCCAATACTTTCAAACCGAGTGAGAAACCGGTAACAAGGATGGACAGCAGGATGAAAAAGTAAACCTGCATTTCCCGGAATGGGCCTCTCCTTGGAGGCCGCTTATTGCCCAGCTTTTCCAAAACATCGGCCATTGCCTTTTCCCGCGCCGGATCATGGATGTAATGCGCGTTGATGTATCCTGAGACAAAATAAAGCAGGATGATCGCGAGTGAAGCCAACAGAAAATAAAGGACTTTCCGGTCATTCAAAAAATAGCGGGGGACCAGCCAGAGGTAGTTGAGGTAAAAAATCAATCCGTAAACAGAGGCATTGAAATAGAATTCCCAGGCTACAAACCGGGTGTTCCCCCAGAACCTGTTGATGATCAGCTGTGGCAGGATGACCAGTGTCAGCCATGCCAGCACGTGAAGGGTAATGGGTAAGATCTTATTTTTTGAAAACACTGGAGTCATCTTTTTCGTTTCCCAAATGTAGATGAAATATCCTTAAAATTCCATTAAGGATTTTATTCATAACGTATCGCATCGATTGGATTAAGATTCGCAGCTTTTCTTGCCGGGTACCATCCGAAGAAAATGCCGATGGCTGAACAAACCAGGAAAGACAGCGCTATGGCCTGGGTCATGACCACAAACGGGAAACTGAGCAGGTTAGCGGCCACATAGGAGATCAAAAAGCCCAACAGGATGCCGATTATTCCACCCAGTACACTTAACATGACTGCTTCGATCAGGAACTGCACCAGGATATCCATACCCCGGCCACCGACCGCCATCCGCAATCCGATTTCACGTGTTCTTTCCGTCACCGAAACAAACATGATGTTCATGATTCCAATTCCGCCCACCAACAGCGAAATTCCGGCAATAGCCCCCAGCAGCATAGTCAGCATGTCGCTGACCGAAGAAAGTGTCTGGATCAGCTCCGCCTGTGAACGGACGGTAAAATCATCATCATCACCCTCTTTCAGTTTATGCTGTTTTCGTAATATTGTTTTAATTTCAGCGATAGCCTGCTCCGACTTTTCTTCACTCACTGCCGATGCCACGATGGTCTGGATATGGGTAATGGCTAAGAGCCTTCTTTGAACGGTGGTGTAGGGAGCAAGTATCATGTTGTCCTGGTCCTGCCCCATTGAATTCTGACCTTTCTCCTTCAGGATCCCGATGATTTTAAACGGGATATTGGAAAAACGGATGGTCTGTCCCACCGGATCGGCCCCTTTCCCAAAGATGGTATCAGAAACGGTTTTCCCGACAATACATACTTTAGCCAGACTGTTGATCTCATTTTCGGTGAACATACGGCCATCCTTCAATTCATATTTCCTGATTTCCAGAAATTTATCGTTGGCTCCCGTCATGGAAGTGGGCCAGTTTTTGTTGCCGGCAACCACCTGACCGCTGCTGCTCACCTGAGGTGAAATAGCGGAAAGATACTGCGACTCCTTTTCAAGCCTTTCAATATCATTCAACGTGAGGGATTTGGCGCTCGAATTGCCCATCATGACACCTCCCCTTTGCTGGGATCCGGGCATCACGAAGATCATGTTGGAACCCATCCCGGAAATCTGCTCGCGGATGCTCTTTTTGGAACCTTCCCCGATGGAAAGCATCCCGATAACCGAGCCTACACCAATGATGATCCCCAGCATGGTGAGGACCGCCCTGAACTTATTCCTTTTCAGGGCATTGGTGGCAATTTTTATGGTATTTGTGTAGTTCATACTTTTCAATCTTCATCCTGAACAGGAAGGTTTTTAATTAATTCGCGGGCATCAAAACGGTCGGTGACTTCCGTTTCTTTCACAATTCTTCCATCCCTGAAGATAATGTTCCTGGTCATAAAACGTGCAATATCCGGCTCGTGGGTCACAAACACAATTGTTTTACCCTGGCTGTTCAGCTCCTGCAACAATTCCATGATCTCAAAGGAAGTCCGGGTATCAAGGTTACCCGTGGCTTCATCGGCGAGGATTACCACCGGGTTGTTGACCAGCGAGCGCGCTATGGCAACCCTTTGCTGTTGACCGCCCGACAATTGGTTGGGCATGTGGTGGAAACGTTCGGCAAGACCCACCTTTTTCAGCGCCTCCATCGCCCGCTCCCTGCGCTCCCGGGGCTTGATGCCCGTACTGTAAAACAGCGGCAGTTCCACATTCTCCAGGGCGGTGGTCCTTGGCAACAGGTTATAGGACTGGAAAATGAATCCCAGTTTGTTGTTGCGGAGGGCCGCCAGCTGGTTTTTCGTCAGGGTGCCCATGTTTACGCCGTCGAGCAGGTAATCTCCGCTGGTGGGCTTGTCGAGACAACCCAGGATATTGAGCATGGTCGATTTTCCGGAGCCACTGGCGCCCATGATGGCCACGAAATCACCTTCCCGGATCTCCATGTCCACCCGCTTCAGGGCATGTACGGTAACCTCCCCGATGTAATAATCCTTCCGGAGTTGTTCAACCTTTATGATTGTTTTGTTCATTGCCATTCAATTTATTAAAGCAGAATAAATTCCTCATTTAATGTTTCTTATTATTTATTCCTTATTTATTCTTCATTATCAGGAACATAATCACAACATTTGTTTTTCAAACAGCGGTGGGAGGCTTTGGGAGGCATCATTTCTATAAACGTTGAACTCCTCCGGAGTTCTCCGCTCTCAGCCTCAACTGGTGACTGGTGACCGATTACCGATTACTGATTAATTGCTGCCAGCCACCCTTTCCAGAAACCTGACACCTGATACTTGAAACCTGAAACCTGAAACTTGAAACCTGAAACCTGAAACTTGAAACCTGTTATCTCCTTGCGCCTGGAGGCGGTCCCGGCATAAAAGGATTCCGGGCTGCTGCCTTTTTCGTGGTGGCGGCTGTTTCCTGGGTCAGATCCAGTACAATTTCATCCCCTTCCTTCAACCCTTTGATGATTTCCGTTTTTAAATCATCGTCCAGGCCGGTTTCCACAGGCACAGGGATGATCATGGAATCTTTCATGATCCAGATGGTTTTTGCGCCTTTTCCCCCGGCAGGCATCATCCCCGGAGCATTTCCCTGCCCGGCTCTTTTGGACATTTCCGGCCCGCCGGCAGGCATCTCAGGTCTTGGCCTGTTTTTAATATAGCTGCTGAGCAGTTTTTCATCGGGTGTGAAGCGGAGCGCCTTGCTCGGGACCACGGTGATGTCAGTTTTTTCTGTGGTGAAAATATTGGTGCTGGCCGTCATACCGGGCATCAGCTTAAAGTCGGGATTGTAGGCAGAAATGACGATGGTGTAGGTAACCACATTGTTGGTGATGGTTGGTTCCAGCCGCACTTCTGTAACCTCTCCGGCGAATTTTTCCTCCGGATAGGCATCAACCGTAAATTCGACGCGTTGTCCCTTTTTTACCTGTCCTATATCGGCTTCATCCACATCGGCTTCCACCTTCATCTGCGTAAGGTCGTTGGCAATTGTAAAGAGGGTGGGGGTATTGAAGCTGGCAGCCACGGTTTGTCCTTCCTCCACTGCGCGATTCAGTACAATGCCGTCGATCGGGGAATGGATAAAGGCATAATCCATGTTGATCTTGTTGCGCCGGTGCTGGGCCAGGGCGCTGTTGTAACTGGCGCGTGCCCGGTTCAGGTTGTAAACAGTCTGGTCGAAATCAGACTGGGAAATCAGGTTCTTGCCATTCAGCGGAGCTAACCTTTTGTAGTTGGCTTCCTGGAAATCAAGCTCAGCCTTGGCATTGTCCAGCGCTGCTTTGGTCTGTTCCATACTTGCGGCCAGATTGGTAGTGTCGAGCTTGGCCAGTAACTGACCTTTTTTTACGATGGAGTTGAAATCCACATAAATATTCTGTACAATTCCCGAAACCTGCGTACCTACTTCCACGGTGGTGATGGCTTCCAGGGTGCCGGTAGCGGTGACCGACTTGCTGATGGTACCTTTCTCCACCTTTGCAGTTTCTACATTTATTTTTCCCGCGCTTGCCTGTTTCCGGCCAAAAAGCAGATAACCAGCGACAACAACCGCCACGGCAGCCGTAATGATAATGATTGTTTTCTTTTTCATGGTATGCTAATTTTTCTATGTTTACAGTTTGATGGGGACACCCGAATAAAAATCAAGTATTTTATAACTGAATATCAGGTTATAACGCGATTGCAGCAACTGACTTTCCGCAACGATCTGACTGGTCTTTTCAAACAGAAAATCAACTGAATTGATCAGCCCCTGTTTGAACTTTTCTTCTGCCAGGGCATAAGACTCCATCACCGACTGGTAATTCTCCTTGCTCGATTCAAATTCTGACTGGGCAGAAACCACATCGAGACAAGCTTGTTCAATTTCTTTGCGCAGCTGGTTTTTGGTGTTTATTTCATCCAGCTCAGCATTTTGCAGGCTGATTTTTGCCAGCGCCACGCTGCTTTTTGCCTGCTTCCGCTGGAAAATGGGAATGGAAAGCGATAATCCGGCAGAGGGTGAAAGCGCGTTGCCGATTTCAGACCAGTACCCCGCCTCATTGGAAAAGCTGGAATAGCCGGTGCTCAGTCCGGCATCTGCTGACAGTGTGGGTAAATAGCCTGCTTTGGCAATTTTTTCATCCAGAACGGCGCTTTGTTTCGCCAGCTCTGCACTTTGCACCTGCGGTTTGATACCGAGTGCAATGGCATAAACCTCCTGCGCTTCCGGGGTAAGATTTTTGTTGATCATCTCCTCCATAACCGGTTCTTTAACCATAAATTCATTGTCGACCGGAAGTTCCATCAACTGCATCAGGTTTACCTTTGCGATGGCATGTTGATTCTGCGCATTGGTGAGGCTCAGCTTTTCGTTGGCAAGCTGGGATTTCACCTGAAGATAGTCCGACATGGAAATGATCTTCATGTCGAGCCTTTCTTTGGCCAGGTTCAGCTGTTGCGTGGTCGCCTCCACCTGCCGGCCACTGTTTTTGACCTGCTCTCCGGTAAACAACACCTGGAGGAAGGCATTCAGGATACTAAGGGAAACCGATTCCCGGATGGTTTCCGTGTTCAACAGGCTGCTCCGCAAATTCAGCTTCGCCTGTTCCGCCCGGTTGGTGAGCTTCATCCCGTTGTAAAGCGTGATGCCGGAACTGAGTGACAGGTTGTTGTTGCCGCTGCCGGAAAAGGAACTGGTACCGGTGGTCAGATCCTCCCTGTTGCTCCAGCTGAAATTCTGCCTGACGGAAGCGCTCAG
>DAIDJX010000116.1 GCA_027451165.1 Prolixibacteraceae bacterium
AAAATAATGGCATAATGTTATTTCCCCCTGAACATCTGCTCAGCAGCCAGCGCCAGAAACATGAAATTGGTGGCGCCTCCGCCCATTACATATTCCTGTTGCTGCCACAAGAAAGGCCAATCGAGTAGTTCCGGAAAATCAGGACGGATTAGCGCCGTTCCGGATACCACCCCTCCGGGAATGTACGACCAGTCGGCCCGGTTAATCCCATAAGCCACCGTAGCCGAACGGGATCCCACCCCTGAGGCAAAAGATGACGTGTTTACACCCGGATGTACCCCCAGCACAAAATTCAGCGCATTAAGAAAATAATCAGCCGGAAAGATATCGGGCCAAATGCTGTGGAGGTAATAATGACGAACCCCAAAGCTTTGTATGTCCCAGCCTGCTCCCCATATATGTGGGCGGTAGGGAACCCCGAAGGGAGTCTCCTCCGCCTGTTTCTTCACCTCTCCTGCATACCTGAGTGCAGCTTCTTTTATTGCCGTAGTAAATGCCGGTTGGTTTACCTCCTTCACCACCTGCCCGGCAATCCAGCCCATGTTGCGAAACTCCCGCACAATCTGCTGTTCATTCCCCAAAATAAAATCCCTGTACTCCTTCTTCCCGGTGGTTTTCAGCAATTCTGCAGCAGCCTGGATTTTAGAGGAAAGTTGTCGTTCATTCAACTTCCTGTCCAGGTGGAAAATAAGCTCAGCCACCTCCAGTGACCGGAGACTCAGTGTATCGTTGAAGCCCTTCAGCGCCCGGGAAGCAGCAGCCAGGTGGGCCGCAACAGCTAGTTCACGCCCCGGATTGTCTTCGGTAAACACCCAGCGGTCATCCGTCAGCGAAGAATGGGTCGCCGTTTTTTCTCCGAAAGGAAGAACTGGATCATAAAACAGTCCATCCGACAGATTGACGCCATCGCCCAACAGGACATACTGGCGAATAGTCGGGTCAATGATACCCCTGTAAAGCCTGCCGAGGTTCTGGTAACCACCGACTACCGACAATACACCGTGTTCAATCTGTTGCAGGATATCCGGTAAGCCGTCGGGCTGATGAATTTCCACCAAATGGTTGTGCTGATCGACCATGGTTTCATCATAGTCAGGTCTGAAGGCTTCCCAGGTGTTGGTCAGAATGTAAACCTCCCCGCTCTGCGACTCAACCCGCAGGTCATAATCGCCGGCATCGTGCCAGCCTCCGGTATTCAGCCCGGGGACAACTTCACCGGATTTGAAACGGGTAAAGGTGGTATCTCCCTGAAGATACCCGTCAAAATGGTTGTGGCTTAGCGGTGCCATACGGGCATCATCCATGTGGCACAAGCCGTGCCAGACACGGTATTTTTCATTGATGCGCATGTGGCACATTTGTACCGGGAGAAAATATTCGAGGGTGGGCTGCCAGACATGCCTTCCATAAACCGTCGCATCAATCCGGAAAGGCTGCGACAGGAAACGGCCAAATTTTACCTGATATATACCTGGTTTTCTTACACTTGTAAAATTAAAAGGAAGGTAATTGTAGCGCAGAAAGGGACCCCACTCCTTAACCTTTTCCGACAAGACCACCTGAACCGGCCCGGATTCCGAAATGCGGATCAGTTCAACCGGGAACCGCTGGGGGTCATTCTTATCCAGCTCAATCAGGGCGGTTTTGGACTGATCGGGATGATAACCCACCTGCGATACATGCACGACAGGATCAGCAATCCACCCCTCGACCACATGGGGGGTGATCACCCATTCCACCGCATTTTTTGTTTCCTCCGGAGCAAGCACAGTCCTGAGGACAAACCAACCGTTGTTGTGGGTGTATCGACCATCGATCAGCTGAATATCCCCTTTTCTCGATTCTATGGCAAGACTCAGTTTATTATCTTCAGGAGCGGCAACAAAGCGCTTCCCGGTGGCCATAGGCTGTGCAGCCACCAACTCTCCCTTTGCATCGGTCATTCCGGGCCCATTGGGCTGACGGGGGAATATCCCGTTCTGACCGTCCAGATACCAGCTTTTTCCGAACAGGGCGCCCGGGTAAAGCTCCATGATAAAACCCACTTTCCCCAGAAACTCCTTTGGTACCGGGCGGTCCAGATCCACCGACACCACAATCGAATTCCCCGCAGCACGGGTTTTCACACTGTAATTAAAATGCAGATCGGGATAAAAAACCGGATTGAATCCCTTTCCGTTTATGGAGGAATCAGGATAGGTCAGCCAGGCAGTAATCAGCTGATCATCCTTGCTTACCGTCCGTTTCTTTTGCTTCGGGATTGGCTGCCATTGTCCGGGCGTTTCATCCAGACGGATATCCCCGTTGGTGGCGATGCGGATGCCGTGCATGATCACCGCCACCCCGCCCTGATGGCCTTCCGGGTAAATATCCTGAAACGCCATGACATTAACGCCCCCGTTTTCAAAGTATTCCTGATCATTAAGCCTGAACCCTTTCTGCTGGGCAACAGACAGGAAAGCCAGTAAGTTCAGAAGCAGTATCGTTAAAAACTTTCTCATTTTTGATTAATTATTATTTATTCCTTGTTATCCCCAGACTTAAGGCTGGGGTTGGCTCACTTTGTTTTCCTGCTCAGGTTCTCTTCCACCCGGAAGCTGACCATCCTGTGAATCAGTTCCAAAGGCAATGGCTTATCCTGAGGGAACTGAACAGCGCCCTTACTCCACTTGTATGATCCAAATTCTGATTTAAAAGCTTCAATTCCCGAAGGAGTCGGGTAGAAGCCGATGTGATTTTTTCCTGCTGCAAAATAAACCAGGGGGCCCTTTAATTTATAAGCCGGCATCTGGTAAGCAATACATTCTTCAGCCTCCGGCGCAGCCCTGCGGATGGTTTCCCTGATCTGCATCAGCAACTCCGCAATCCTGCCGTCAAAACCGGCAATGTATTCATCCACATTCCTGAAACCTTCCATATCCTTCATTTTATTCTGTTTAACCCTGTGCCTCAGTGAAATTTATTCATTAAAGCGAAATGTTTCTGTAGCCTATAAATCCGAAATCGTAAATCCGAAATCGTAAATCCGAAATCGTAAATCCGAAATCCGAAATCCATTCAGTCCCATACATACTTCCAGCTGCCGTCCGCCTGCCTCTTCCATACGGTATGAAAAACGCCTCTGGACATCAGGGTGTCACCCGGCGCTTTGACCACTTTCCAGGTATAGTTTCCAAACGTATACCCCAGCGTTCCATCGTCCGAAACAGCAACATAGTCGGGCATCCATTGTACGGTGGCCTGTTTCAGGTTACGCGTCAGATAGTAATTCAGGATGGCTTCCCTTCCGTATATGAGGCTGTCGTTTCCCCTGTTAATGACGGCGGCGCTGTCGGCAAAAGCATAAAAAGCTTCAGCAATCGATTTTTCCCGCGTCATCTTTTCAAAGGATCTTTCAGTCTGAAAGATTTCCTTCCTGAATGTTTCCACATCAGCTACACGATGACAACCTGCCAGAAAAGCTGAAATCAACAGGGCAATAGATATTTCTTTCATGGGTTGGACTTAAACTGTGTGCAAATTAAGAAATCGATTCGACAATTCCATCACCGGATATGTTTTTAAACATGACATTTTTCATCACATTTTAGTCTGTAAAACATTTTTTATTCTTTTCTTTTCTGAGAATTTATATCCTATTTTGTAAGACATTCAACATAATTTCAATAAGATCAATTCTATGTCACACCATGAACCGCTTATCCGGGACTCTCTGTCGGGCAAGGTGCTGATGAACACAGAGGTAAAAGCAGAGCGCTGTTACCAATGTGGAAAATGTTCAGCAGGATGCCCTGTGGTCGACCAGATGGACATTCCCCCCAGTCAGCTGCTCCGGTTGTTACAGACCGAAATTCCTTCCAATGATGAAAAAATATTGCGTTCGCACACCATCTGGCTGTGTCTGAATTGCGAGATGTGCATTGGAAGGTGCCCGATGGAAGTGGATATCCCACCCATGATGGATTTTCTCCGCAGTGAGTCTATCCGCAGGAAAATGGTTAATCCCAAAGCCGGGAACATCATCGCTTTCCACCGTTCCTTCCTCGAATCTATCCGGTATACCGGCAGGCTCTTTGAACTTGGCCTTGTTCTGTCGTACAAGAGCAAAACCTTCCACCTGTTCCAGGATGCCGGTCTTGCTCCGGAAATGATCGCCAAAGGAAAGCTGGGATTCATTCCGGAACGCATCAAAAAAGTGGCTGATATGAAACGTATATTTTCCCGGACCCTGAAAAAAGGAGTGCAATCATGAAAATAGGATTTTATCCCGGTTGTTCCGTTGACGGAGGTTCCCGTGAATATAAGGAATCGTGCCGCGCACTGGCCAAAGCTTATGGCATTGAGCTTGAATCGGTGCCCGACTGGAATTGTTGCGGGGCTTCGGCTGCCCACAACCTGAACAGGGAACTGGCGCTGGCTTTACCTGCCAGGATACTTTCGCTGGCTGAAAAAGCGGGGATGACCGACTTACTGGTTCCCTGTGCAGCCTGCTATAACCGGTTGATGCTCACCCAGCATGAACTGATGAAAGATGAAACGCTGCGGAAAAACATCTCGGAAGTGACGGGTCTTGAATTTAAGGGTACCTGTTCTATTCTGAATGTGGTGCATTGGATTCAGAAATGGATTCTCCCTGAACTTCCGGAGAAGATCAAAAAGCCTTTTGATTACAAGGTGGCCTGCTACTACGGATGTCTGCTGGTCAGGCCCCATAAAGTGCTGAAATTTGACCGTCCGGAGGATCCGCAAAGCCTGGATGAAGTGATGAAGCTTATCGGGGCAACTCCGGTCGATTGGGCTTTTAAAACCGAATGCTGCGGTGCAGGATTGTCGGTCTCGAAAACCGATGTAGTGGCTGATCTTTCAGGGAAAATAGTACGGGATGCCGTTTACCGTCAGGCCGATGCCCTGATCGTAGCCTGTCCGATGTGTCATTCCAACCTCGACATGCGACGCAGGGAGATCAACGGCTATCTGAAACAGAACGTCAGCCTGCCGGTCATCTATGTCACGCAGGCCATTGGATTGGCCCTGGGAATAGACAGAAAAGAACTGGGACTTCACCGTCATTTTGTGCCGGTGAACCTTCCGGAAAAAGCAGAAGCAACCAAATGAGGGAGGAAGCAGTATGGCAAGAATAGGAGTATTTGTCTGTCATTGTGGTGAAAACATCAGCGCCACGGTCGATTGCGACCGGGTGGCGGAAAATGCCTCCGGGTTACCGGGCGTGGTGCACAGTGTAGACTATAAATATATGTGTTCCGATCCGGGACAGACCCTGATCAAAGAGGCAATAAAAGAACATAAGCTCACCGGGGTGGTAGTGGCGGCCTGCTCCCCGCGCATGCATGAACCGACTTTCCGGAAGGCTTGCGCTGAAGCGGGGTTGAACCCTTTCCTTTGTGAAATGGCCAATGTCAGGGAACACTGTTCATGGGTACATGAAAAAACGGAATCAACCACACAGAAAGCGAAGGATGTGGTGAGGCTGCTGGTGGAAAAAGTCAAGCGGAATGAAGCGCTGCAACCCATTAAAGTTCCGGTGACCAAAAAGGCGGTGGTCATTGGTGGTGGTGTGGCCGGAATTCAGGCTTCCCTCGACATTGCCAACGGTGGGCACCAGGTACTTTTGGTAGAACGGGAGCCTTCCATCGGAGGGCACATGTCGCAGTTGTCGGAGACTTTCCCGACCCTCGACTGTTCGCAATGCATCCTGACGCCCCGCATGGTGGAGGTAGCCCAACATCCCAACATCACCCTCTGGTCGTATTCCGAAGTGATCGGACTGGATGGATTTATCGGGAATTTCACGGTCAAAATCCGGAAAAAAGCCAAAAGCATTGACGAACACCTGTGCACCGGCTGCGGCCTTTGCACCCAGAAATGCCCGGTCAGGAAAATTCCCAGCGAATTTGAACAGGGCCTCGGAACACGTCCTGCCATTTATACGCCCTTCCCGCAGGCAGTTCCCAACAAACCGGTGATCGACAAGCTCAATTGTACATACTACCTGAAAGGCAGATGCAAATTGTGTGAAAGGGTTTGTCCCACCCAGGCCATCCGCTTTGACCAACCCGATGAAATTGTCGAAGTACAAGCCGGAGCCATCGTACTGGCTACAGGGTATGACATCAAAAGAACCGATTTCTTCCCGGAATATGGATACGGAAAATATAAGGATGTCATTGACGGACTGCAATTTGAACGGTTGGCTTCCGCTTCGGGACCTACTGGGGGGATGATCCGCAGGCCTTCCGACGGACAAATTCCAAAGAACATTGTATTTGTTGCCTGTGCCGGTTCGCGTGATCCGGCCAAGGGCATCGAATATTGCTCCAAGATATGCTGCATGTATACGGCAAAACATGCTATGTTGTACAAACACAAGGTCCACGATGGAACGCCCTACGTCTTTTACATGGACATCCGGGCGGCGGGCAAGGATTACGATGAATTCACCCGGCGCGCCATAGAGGTCGACCGCACCAAATACATCCGGGGCCGTGTGTCCCGAATTTATGAGAAAGAAGGCAAGCTGGTGGTGGTTGGCGCAGATACCCTGCTTGGCGGCCAGAAAGTGGAAATCGAAGCCGATATGGTCGTGCTGGCCACAGCCAGTGTGGCCAATCCGGGATCGGAAGAACTGGCGCAGATCGTTCACGTTTCCTACGACCGCTACAAGTTTTTTGCCGAGGCACATCCCAAGCTCAAACCAGTGGAAACCAATACAGCCGGAATTTTCCTTGCCGGAGCCTGCCAGGCGCCGAAGGATATTCCTGAATCGGTGTCTGCCGCTTCCGGAGCCGCTGCCAAAGTACTGGGCCTTTTTGCCAACGATGAGCTGACCCGCGAACCGCTGGTGGCCGTGGTGAACAGGATGGCCCCTCCCCTGTTTTCCACCTGCATCGGCTGCTTCCTTTGCCAGCCGGTATGCCCCTACAATGCCATCGAACGCGAAGAGTTCAAAACCCGGGATGGAAAACTGCTGAAGGCTGTTGCCCGCATCAACCCGGGACTTTGCCAGGGTTGCGGTACCTGCGTAGCCCTTTGCCGCTCCAAATCGATCGATTTGTATGGGTATTCCAACAAACAAATTTATACTGAAGTTTCCGCGCTACTGGATGAAGCGCTGGTATAAAAAATACGTATCATGGATCAATTTGAACCAAAAATAGTCGCATTTGTCTGCAACTGGTGCACCTATGCCGGGGCAGACCTTACCGGAACCAGCCGGCTGAAATATGCCCACAACGTACGGATCATCCGTTTCCCCTGCACCGGGAGGATCGATTTTCTCCTGCTGCAGCAAGCCTTTGCCAAAGGCGCCGACGGCATCATCGTTTCGGGGTGCCATCCCAACGATTGTCATTATACTTCCGGGAACTTTCATGCCCGCCGCCGCTGGATGGTGTTCCGGCAGATGCTGGAAAACATGGGGGTGGAAGCTGAGCGGATCGTCTTTTCATGGGTATCAGCAGCGGAGGGGGCAAAATGGGCCGACCTGGTGAATGAAACCGTGGAATCCATTAAAAAACTCGGCCCGTACCATAAATATCAGGATATGGCCAAATCACTGGAAGAATGGGAGGTGACCCATGAATAAACTGAAGGAAAAAGCAAAGGAACTGCTCTCATCCGGGGCAGTTCAGGTCGTGGTAGGCTATGAAGAAGGCACGGGTGGAAAAATCCGTCCCGCATTTGTCTCCCGCCCGGAGGATGCGGATAAACTGCTCTATAACGCAGATTGTCATCATAACCTGGCACTGTACCTTTACAAGCATGAAACAAAGCGAATCGGGAAAATGGCCGTAGTTGCACCTCCGTTTGTACTCCGCAGCATCCTGATCCTGACCACTGAATTTCAGCTTGAGGAAGACAGCCTGGTGGTTCTGGGGGTCACCCCGGAAGAAGAGCTGATCGAATTTGCCAACTTCAAAGAGATCGAAACCTGGGTAAACCAGCACCCCATCGGGATGAAGGAGAAAGACCGGGAGATGCTGAACAGGTTAAACGCCATGAGCAGGGACGAACGTTGGCAATTCTGGCAAAATGAATTTTCAAAATGCATCAAATGCTTTGCCTGCCGCGGAACTTGTCCGATGTGTTCCTGTTTCCGCTGCACGGTGGATTACAACGCGCCCCAGTGGATTTCCGTAGGATCTCACCAGTTGGGTAACTTCGACTGGCACCTGATGCGCGCCATGCACCTGGCCGGCCGCTGTTCGGTGTGCGGACAGTGCGGCGAAGCCTGCCCGATGGATATTCCGGTACACCTGCTCTCCTTTCAGATCAACGAAGACATATTCAAAATGTTCGGATCGCGCGCAGGGCTGACCCTGAAAAAGGAAAGCCTGCTTTCCACCTGGAAATCAAACGATGTGGAAAACTTTATCCGTTAAGTCATGGCAGAAATGAAACTTATCAAAAAAGAAGACTTACCCGGATTGTACGGGTATCTTGCTTCCGCAGGGAAAAAAATATTTGCTCCGGTCAGGAAGAACGGAATGGTAAGCTTTTCCTTTACATCGGCATTTGAAGAAATCGAAATGTCGTACATCCAGACCAAATTATCCGCTAAAGCGGCAGCTTTCCCGAAGATTGAAAAGCTGATGAAATATACCATTCAGAAAGAGGGTCAATCTTACGAACCCTATGATGTGGAAAAGTTTCCGGGGATCGTGGTTTGGGGCGCCCATCCCTGTGATGCGGCTGCCTTTCATCCGCTGAACGCTGTATTTACCTGGGAAACGCACGACAAATATTTCACCAGAAGGATGGAGAACCTGCTGATCATCGGATTAAGCTGCACCAGCCACGACGAATTCTGCTTCTGCACCTCAGTGGGGGTTCACCCGGGTGATACCAAAGGAAGTGACATCCAGCTCACCCCATTGCCCGGCGGAGATTACCTGGCTGAGATTATCACCACGAAAGGAGAAGCAGTGGCAGCGGCAGTTCCGGCGCTCTTTTCTCCTGCACCCGGGTTAAATAAGGAAGAGCTGGTGACCTCCGTGGAAAAACGTTTTGACCATGAAGCGCTCCATGCAAAAATCAACGGGATGTTTGACCATCCTGTCTGGAAAGAGCAGGCGCTCCGGTGCATTGGTTGTGGCGCCTGTACCTATGTATGCCCCATTTGCTCCTGTTTTGATATTCAGGATGAAGGCGGCATTTTTGGTGGCTTGCGTTATCGCTGCTGGGACAGTTGCGGCTTTGGCCATTTTACCATCCACACTTCGGGGCATAATCCGAGGGAATCCCAGGATACCCGCTGGCGGCAGCGCCTGATGCACAAATTCTCCTACCAGCCTCAGCGACAGGAAGTATTCGGGTGTGTGGGCTGCGGACGGTGTTCCCGCAATTGCCCGGTTGACATGAACATCAGTGAACATCTGACTCAAATTATGGCAGTATAACCATGAGCGACAATATTTACCAACCATATGTAATGCGGATCGGAAAGGTTACTGAGGAAGCGCCCGATGTCCGCACCTACCGCTTATTCTTCACCAATGAGGAGGAAGCCAGCCGCTTTGTTTTCAAAGCCGGACAGTTTGCAGAATATTCCGTCCCAGGCGAAGGAGAGTGCACTTTTTGCATTGCCTCCTCCCCCACCCGTGACTACGTGGAATGCACCTTCCGAAAAGCCGGCAGGGTGACCGGCGCGCTGGCCACTCTGGATGAAGGGGACACCCTGGGTTTCAGAGGACCTTACGGCAATATCTTTCCGATTGAAGAGTGGA
>DAIDJX010000117.1 GCA_027451165.1 Prolixibacteraceae bacterium
CAGCCGCTTCTGGCTCTTTTTCCACACCTTTATGCCCAACCTGAAAGAATGGCCCGACCGGATGCTGGATCCGGCCAACCCTTTCAAGGGCATGCAGCCCTATTACCAGGTGGTGGAACCCCTTTCCATCTATCCCTTTGCCGCGATTCCGGAAAAGCTGATCTCTTTTCAGGATGTCATTGCCTTTCAGCGCTCCACCTTCGAAGGCACCATCTACGACATGACCTCCTATCCTGAATGGCTGGTCCCCGACGGGAAAGGCGGATACGTGAAAAGTCCCCTGGCCACCCCTTTCCCCGGCAGTGAGATGCGGAAACTGATCAAACAAACCTACCGGAGACCGGTAGCCCGCCACCGGGGCCACTACGGGATGGTGCTGCAGCTCCGCAGCTGGCTTCCCGATGCCATCGGCGGCGTATACTGGGTCTATCTTGACAATCCTTATTTCAGCCCCTACGTTCCCATTTACTCCGGAAATCTTTCCGTCGCAGAAACCTACAATATCTACGATCCTGAAAAATACGAAGAGAAATCAGCACGCTGGGCCATCGATTTTGTGGACAACCTGGCCAACCTCCGGTTTTAGGACATCGCAAAAGAAGTGAAAGCTGTCCGCGATCCTTTTGAGGCGGAAATGTTCAGCAACCAGAAACAGCTGGAAGATCAGGCGCTTGCCCTGTACAAAAAGGACCCGCCATCCGCCCGGAAATTTCTGACTGACTATTCCAATCAAAAAATGAACCGGGTAACGGAAATGTTCCTGGACCTCAGGGATCAGATCATCACCCGGTATACGAACAACCGGGAATAAATTTCGATATTTTTGCTACGTCAAGGCATTACGGGTCAACTCCGGGCTTTTCTGAAGCAGTATCTGTCAGAATTTCAAACAATTTTCAAATATTTCTGTTAATATTCGAAATTGAAAAGTTATGGACACACCATTGATATTCTGGATTTCGTTTAATCTTTTTGTTTTGGTGATGCTGGCCCTTGACCTGGGGGTTTTTCACCGCAAATCACATGATGTGTCAGTCAAAGAGGCATTGACCTGGACTTTTGTCTGGATCTTCCTGGCTTTGGTTTTCAACGGAATCATCTGGACCTGGCGCGGACAGCAGCAGGCCCTTGAATTCTTCACCGGTTACCTGGTAGAGAAAGCGCTGAGCGTGGATAACATTTTTGTGTTCATTGTGGTCTTCACTTATTTCGGAATTCCTTCCAGGTACCAGCACAAGGTGTTGTTCTGGGGAATACTGGGGGCACTGATTATGAGGGTGATCTTCATATTCGCCGGTGTAGCCATGATCGAAAAGTTTCATTTCACGATCTACTTCTTCGGGGCACTCCTGATTTTCACCGGGATTAAAATGTTCAGCAACAGCCATTCCAAAATGGATCCTGAAAAAAACCCTGTGCTTAAGTTTTTCAGAAAATTGATGCCAGTTACTTCTGAATTGCACCAGGATAAGTTCTTTGTCAGGTTGAAAGGGATCCGCCATGCCACTCCCTTGTTTCTGGTGCTGATCCTCATTGAAACCACCGACCTGATCTTCGCGGTAGACAGCATCCCGGCTATTCTGGCCATTACCCAGGACCAGTTCATTGTTTATACTTCCAATGTTTTTGCCATCCTGGGGCTGAGATCGCTTTATTTTGCCCTGGCAGGGGTGGTGCACCGCTTCTGGCTGCTCAGTTACGGTCTGGCCATAGTCCTCATATTTGTCGGGATTAAAATGCTGCTGGTCGATTTGTATAAAATCCCGATCGAATGGTCGCTGATGTTTATTGCCGCAGTGATTACCACCAGTATCGTCCTTTCCCTGAAAATAAAAGATCCGAAAAAAGCATGATATGATGCGGATTTCTGATTTTTCCAGGTACATTATTGACAAAAAGGCATTCAAGGGATTCATTTTATTCCTGATCCTCTTCAGCGCTGTGCTGATCGGAATGGAAACCTATTCCGGTTTTGCATCCCGGTACAGGAACCTGTTGCACCTGCTCGACCAGATCATCATCCTGTGTTTTGTTGTTGAAATCACCCTGAAAATTCTGGCTGAGGGTAAAAAACCCTGGAATTATTTCAGGGATCCCTGGAATGTTTTCGATTTTGTCGTTGTGGCCGTTTGTCTTTTACCCCTGTCAGACACCCATTATTTTGCGGTCTTAAGGGTATTGAGGGTCATGAGAATCCTCCGGATGATCACTTTTCTGCCGCGGCTCCGGCTGATTGTCGGCGCCCTGCTGAAAAGCATCCCTTCCATGGGTTACGTTATCCTGCTTATCACCATCCTCTTTTTTGTCTATGCCGTTCTGGGTGTTTTCGTTTTCGGTTCTTCTGATCCGACCCATTTCGGAGACCTCCACCATGCCATGATAACCCTGTTCCAGATTTTCACCCTTGAAGGCTGGACCGATATCATGAACATACAGATTTACGGATCTGCAGACAAAGAAGGCATGCAGATCGTCTCTTTGTGGCCTTTTCTCTATTTTGCCAGTTTTATCCTGATCGCTGCGGTGATCATTATGAACCTCTTCATCGGGATCATCATGAACAGTATGGAGGAAAGCCAGAAGGAACTGGCCATGGAATTACAGGAACTGGCAGACACCGATAAAACCACCGAGGACCAGATTACCCGGTTACTGGATCGGATTGACGAACTGAAGGAGGAAATCCTCTTGCTGAAAAAGATAAAGAAATAACGGCCCATGCAGCAGACATTCTTCAAAATCTCCAAAATGGACTGTCCTTCCGAGGAACGGCTGATCCGGATGAGGCTGGAACATCTGCCATTCATCCGGAGTCTGAGCTTTGACCTTCCCAACCGGTTGCTGACCGTTCATCATTCCGGTGACCCCGCCCGGGTACTAAATGAACTGGAACCCATCAACCTGGGGACCACACTTCTGGGTACCGGGCCTTCCGGAGATAGCCTGTTGCCGGATACCGGGCAAAAGGAAAGAGGTTTACTCTGGAAAGTACTGGCCATTAACTTCTTCTTTTTCGCATTGGAAATGACAACGGGTCTTTTTTCCCGTTCGATGGGCCTGGTGGCCGACAGCCTGGATATGCTGGCCGATGCTGTGGTATACGGCCTTGCCCTGTGGGCCGCCGGGGGAACGGTTTCCGGAAAAAAGAAAGTAGCCCGGGCAGCAGGCTGTTTCCAGCTGCTGCTGGCCTTTGCAGGGCTGGTGGAATTGATCCGCAGGTTTATCCAGCCTGAACCGGTCCCGGTGTTCCAGACCATGATGCTGATCTCCTTCCTGGCCCTGCTGGGCAACAGCGCCAGCTTCTACCTTCTGCACCGGAACAGCAGCAGGGAAGCCCACATGCAGGCCAGCCTGATATTCACCTCGAACGATGTCCTTGCTAACCTCGGGGTAATCGTGGCCGGGGCGCTGGTGTGGCTGACCCAGTCCAGATATCCGGACCTCATCGTCGGCCTCCTGGTTTTTGTTCTGGTCTTCCGGGGAGCCCTGAAAATCCTGAGTCTTTCAAAGTAATCAAACAGAAAAAGCATGAATACTTCCCCGGCGGTTTCACCCTGTTTATCCTTCAAACACTGGAAACGGAAAAGGTACGCCGTTTTCTGCACCCTGCATAAAGTGGTCAGGATTGGCGTACTTTCGGTTGCCTATTTCCTGCTGACGTTTGGAGCCAAAGCACAGACAATTACGGTTATTGATACTTCAAGAATCCCCGACCAGGACATTGAAGAAGTGGTGGTAAGCGCTGGAAGGACTCCGGTGACCGCGCAGCAGGTTGCCCGGGTGGTGACGGTTATTTCCGCAGCAGAAATTGAGCGGGCACCGGCACAAAGCATCAATGATCTTCTCCGGTTTGTGTCTTCCGTTGATATCCGGCAGCGCGGACCATTGGGAGCCCAGGCCGATATCAGCGTCCGGGGCGGGACCTACGATCAGACGCTCATCCTCCTTAATGGCATCAACATTTCAGACCCTCAAACGGGCCACCACAACCTCAACCTGCCGGTCACCCCTGAAAGTATTGAAAGGATAGAAATCCTCAGGGGACCTGCCGCCAAAACCTTTGGTCCCAATGCCTTCAACGGTGCCGTTAACATCATTACCGGAAACCGCAATCCCCGCCACCTGCGGGCTTCTGCCTCAGCAGGCCATTTCGGGCTGCTGAACGGGTCACTGGGAATCTCCGGAACACATGGTAATTTCAGCCATTTTCTGAATGGCGGGCATCTCTCTTCAAACGGCTATATCTCCAATACCGATTTTCAGCAGAATACCCTGTTTTATCAGTCAGCACTGAAGACCAAATCCGGTTCAGCGGATTTCCAGGCCGGATTTTCTGCCAGGGATTTCGGGGCAAACAGTTTTTACTCCCTGAAGTATCCCGACCAGTTTGAATCGGTGCATACCTCCTTCCTCAGCCTGAAATATGAAAGCAACACCCGTGTCCGTTGGAGTCCTGTAATTTATTACCGCGGCAACCGCGACCGGTTCGAACTGATGCGCAACGATGAAAGCAAGGTACCCTTTAACCATCACCGGACCAGGATTTACGGGATGAATATGATTACAGGATTTTTCCTCCGGCAGACAAAAATTTCGTTGGGAGCCGATATAAGGAATGAACATATTGGGAGCACTGTGCTGGGAAATCCGGTTGAATCCCCGAAGACAGTCGCCGGTTATGAAAATACTTTCTACACCAGGTCATACAACAGGTTGAACACCAGCCTTTATGCCGAATATCTGTTCTCTTCTGAAAGAATCACCCTCCAGACGGGTTTAATGGCTCACCATAACCGTGGGTTAGGGCACTTCCGGTTTTACCCCGGAGCAGACCTGAATTACCGGATTGGGAATTACCACTCCCTGTTTGCGGCTTATAACCTTACCCTCCGGATGCCCACTTTTACGGATATGTTTTATAAAAGCCCGGTACAACAGGGAAATCCAGCCCTGAAACCGGAAGAGGCATCCACCCTGGAAGGGGGATGGAAATACAACAGCCCGGTCATAAAGACTTTTGTAACTGTTTTTACAAGGAAAGGGAACAACCTGATCGACTGGGTGAAGGATCCTTCTCCCGACAGCCTGGTCTGGCGAAGCATGAATCACACGCAAATCAACCAGAAAGGGGTGGAAATCTCTTTTAAAATTACTCCTTCTCCGGAAAGCCGGTTTAACAGGATTGTCTCTGCCGGAATTTCATATACTTTTTTGAAGGCTGATTCCGATCATGGGGAATTGTTGTCCAAATATGCCCTGGACTACCTCCGCCACCAGGTCACCTCTTCGGTGAATGTCAGAATTACCGGAAAATGGTTTGGAATGATCAATCTGACCTGGCGGGACAGAAATGGCAATTTTCAGGATATGTCGGGTAAAATTCAATCCTACCGGCCATTCTGGCTGGCAGATGCAAGGATCTCACGAACATCGGGAATCATTACGGTCTTTTCCGACATCACCAATATCCTGAACAGACATTATTATGATTACGGGGGAATTTTACAACCCGGAATATGGATCCGGGCGGGGATAACCGTTGATATTTGTTTGGCAAAACCGTAAGGACGGACGGACGTCCAATCAATAGAGACGTCCCACGGGGCGTCTCTACATATAATTTGATTTAAAATCAGGATACCTTTCTGGTGGTGGATGAAGGTTCATTCATCTGCCATTCCACAATAAAATCGTACGATGCGGATTTTACCGTATTTCTGAAAATGATGGGTTCCTGCGTCGGCGATTTGCCGTAACTTCTGTTAAAAACGGGTTCGGTGGGGGAAAATCCTGGGTTTCTGTTGCTTTTCTCAATTCTGTTCATGGCTTTTCTGCTTATTTTTGACACTTGCTTACGTTTCTTTTAACGGATTCAAAACAGAAATGTTTCTTACTTACAGGAGTTTTGGAAATTTTAACATTCCTTTAACCACATGGTTGTAAGCGCCCGGCCGGCTTTCAAAATAATTCCGTCTTTGTATTATATTTGCCTTATTCCGGTATGTTCCTGAACCAAAATTTTCGTTATGGCAGCTGTCATTCACCGTTTACATGCCTTGTTCCATCCAGGAGAATACCACGGTTGGGGAAGAAAACGCCGCTATTTTGAAGGGTGGTATTACAAAGTGATCAACCGGCAGGAAAACCGGGCGTACGCTTTTATCCCCGGGATAGCCATGAATGAAACAGGGGAACAACATGCATTTGTGCAGGTACTCGACGGAAAAAACAAGCATGCTGAATACCATACTTTTCCTTCAGAAGCCTTCAGACCCTCCCCCGGAAGAATGGAAATCCGTATTGCGGGGAATTGCTTCACTGCCAACCGGCTGGAACTGGATTTGCCGGATATCCGTGGTAAACTGGAATTCTCCGGAATGGTCCCCTGGCCGGTCCGGTGGTATTCCCCCGGAATTATGGGACCCTATACCTTTGTTCCGTTTATGGAATGTTACCATGGCATCCTGAGCATGGACCATTCCATTTCAGGAGAACTGATCATAGAAGGACATAAAGTAGATTTCACCGCCGGACGGGGATATATGGAAAAAGACTGGGGCCATTCCTTTCCTTCAGGCTATATCTGGATGCAAACCAATCATTTTCAAAATCCCGGAATATCATTTAAAGCCTCCGTGGCAAAGATTCCCTGGCTGGGCAGTTCTTTCACCGGATACATTGCCGGATTTTGGGATGGAGACAAGCTGTTCCGCTTTACCACCTACAATGGAACAAAACTGGAAAAATGCTTCGCTGACCAGGATTCTGTTGAGTTGGTATTCCGTAACAACGATTTCCGGCTTGAAATTTTCGCCCGCAGGGACGATGCCACCTCACTCGCCTCTCCCATTGGCGGACTGATGGACGGAAGAATTTCTGAAAGCATGACTTCGGAACTTGAACTCCGGCTGACCGCCTTAAGTAAGAACCGGATTCTGTTCCGGGATCAGGGAAGAAATGTTGCCCTTGAAGTGGCGGGAAAGGTAGAGCAAATTTATACCTGAAAACAGCTTTACTTTCGTTCTGAAAAAAGGATTGACAAAAAACCGCTCCCCTTTCAGAGAGCGGTGCAATTATATGATGCAGGACACCAACCCGTGAAAACGGCATGGCTTCCTGCGAAAAGGCACCGACATTAGTCAGCACCATATTTTATTTCACCTCCGATCCGTTCCTGACCAGCGATTCCGGCTTAACCAGAACGAGCTTGCCCGTTGGATCCTGGGCACAGAGGATCATGCCTTTTGATTCGATGCCTTTCAGAGGCCGGGGTTCCAGGTTGACCAGGATACATACCTGCTTCCCGACCATCTCCTCCGGGGTGTAGTGTTCAGCAATACCCGAAACTACCGTACGCGTGTCAATACCGGTATCAATGGTGAGTTTGAGCAGCTTCTGGGTTTTGGCCACTTTCTCTGCTGCCAGCACTGTGCCTGTCCGGATGTCCATAGCGCCGAACTGATCGATGTTGATGGAAGGTTTGGCCGGCGTTACTCCAGCATTGGCGGCTTCGTTGGCCATTTTGGTAGCCTGCAGTTTCTGCACCTGTGTTTCAATCTGCTGGTCTTCAATTTTTTCAAAAAGCAGCGAGGAGGCATTCAAATGGTGACCGGCAGGCAACAAACCTGTATTTCCCAAATCTGACCAGTTGAATTTCTGAATGTTCAGAAATCCCCTCAGCTTCTCCATACTAAAGGGCAGGAAAGGCTCCAGGGCAATGGTCAGGTTGGCGGTCACCTGCAAACAGACATGCAAAATGGTTTTTACCCGCTCAGGATCTCTTTTAACAACGCTCCAGGGCTCCTCATCAGCCAGGTATTTGTTCCCCAGACGGGCCATATCCATGGCATTTTTCAGCGCTTCCCGGAACCGGAAATTATCCAGGCTTTTTTCAATGTCGTTTTTAAGGGACTTGAGGGACTTGAGGGACGTAAGGTCATTTTCTGTCAGTTTTCCTGCTTCCGGCACAACATTGTGAAAATACTTTTGGGTTAAAACCAGGGCCCTGTTCACAAAATTACCCAGGATGGCCACCAGTTCGCTGTTGTTGCGGGTCTGGAAATCCTTCCAGGTAAAATCGTTGTCCTTGGTCTCGGGGGCATTTGCGGTGAGTACATATTTCAGAACATCCTCCTTTCCGGGGAAATCATCCAGGTATTCGTGCAGCCAGACTGCCCAGTTCCTGGACGTGGAGATTTTATCTCCTTCAAGGTTGAGAAATTCGTTGGCCGGCACATTATCCGGAAGGATATAGCTGCCTTCCGCTTTCAGCATGGCCGGGAAGATAATACAATGGAAAACGATGTTGTCTTTCCCGATAAAATGGATCATCCTGGTTTCCTGATCCTTCCACCACTTTTCCCAGTCGGGTGTCAGTTCCCGTGTGGCCGAAATGTAGCCGATGGGGGCGTCAAACCAGACATAAAGCACCTTACCTTTGGCTTCTTCAAGCGGTACAGGTACCCCCCACTCCAGGTCGCGGGTAACGGCACGGGGTTGCAGGCCGCTGTCGATCCACGACTTGCACTGCCCGTATACATTCGGTTTCCACTCCTTATGCCCTTCCAGGATCCACTCTTTCAGCCAGGTTTCGTACTGGTCGAGCGGCAGGTACCAGTGTTTGGTCTCCTTCAGCACCGGGGTGTTGCCGCTGAGCATGGAGCGGGGATTGACCAGCTCGGTCGGACTGAGGGAGGTGCCGCAGCTTTCGCACTGGTCGCCATATGCTTTTTCAAAGCCGCATTTCGGGCAGGTTCCCACGATGTACCGGTCGGCCAGGAATTGTTGCGTCTCCTCATCGAAATACTGCTCGGAGGTTTTTTCGATGAACTTTCCGTCCTGGTACAGCTTACTAAAAATTTCCGAGGATGTCTGATGGTGTATAGGCGCGCTGGTACGGGAATAGATGTCAAACGAAATACCCAGCCGGGCAAAGGAAGCCTTGATCATGCCGTGGTATTTGTCGACAATATCCTGGGGGGTAACCCCTTCATTGCGGGCTTTCAGTGTGATGGGCACCCCGTGTTCATCGGAACCGCCGATAAACAGGACATCTTCTCCTTTCAGGCGGAGGTAGCGGGCATAAATATCAGCAGGCACGTAAACTCCGGCCAGGTGCCCGATGTGGACCGGCCCGTTGGCATACGGCAATGCGGAAGTGATGAGGGTGCGTTTAAAATCTGTCATATTCCATTGATTTTTTGAAGAGTGCAAAGATAAGCGAAAAATGAAAGATGACGGGCAGAAAAAGGAAATGTGTGATGAATAGCAGGATAAGGTGACTTTAAAACAGGTACCTTTACAGCTTAAATCAGTCTGTTATGAAATTCAGAAAAGGGTTGCTGGCATTCATCCTTTGGATGACTGTATTTGTTTTGGCGGGTTTTACCATTGGCACCATCATCACTCATTTTTCCGTTTCGGACAAAGATTCCTGCAACAGCGATATCACCAAACTGATGTACAAAGACGGCACGGAGCGTCTGCGTTGGGATTATACCGGAAAATTCATCGGTCCCCGGGCAGATATCATCTATGACGACACCAGCGCGGACCTGGTCATTTACCGGAGGAACGGCAGGGTGGGTTTTATCGATATTATTTCCGGAAAGGATGCCATCCCGTCCGGAAAGCACAATTTTGACCATGCCTGGGCTTTTAATGCGGAATCGGGACTGGCGGCTGTCCTTGAAAATGGAAAGATCGGTTTCATCA
>DAIDJX010000118.1 GCA_027451165.1 Prolixibacteraceae bacterium
CCCTGGTGGGTGAACCAACCGGGATGGAAATGGCCATTGCAGAGAAAGGACTGATGGTACTGGATTGCATCGCGCAGGGTAAAGCCGGCCATGCAGCCAGGGATACCGGTGTAAATGCTCTTTACAAAGCCATTGATGACATTCAGAAGCTCCGGAATTTCAGGTTTGAAAAAACTTCCGCTTTGCTGGGACCTGTAAAGATTTCGGTCACCCAGATTCAGGCAGGCACCCAGCACAACGTAGTGCCTGACCGTTGTTCCTTCGTCGCTGATGTGCGCACCAATGAACATTACAGTAATAAGGAAGTGTTTGACATCATCCGCGGGATCATCACATCAGAGATATCAGCCCGTTCCTTCAGACTGAATTCTTCAGGCATTTCACCTGACCACCCTGTAGCAATGAAAGCTGTAAAGGAAGGTATACGCCTGTCAGGGTCACCAACCACCTCCGATCAGGCTGTTATCCCTTGCCCCAGCGTGAAGATGGGCCCAGGAAATTCCAACCGGTCCCATACCGCTGATGAGTATATTATGGTCAGCGAAATCCTCGAAGGCATCAAAACTTACATCAGATTGTTTGAAGATTTATATCTTTGAGGATATTTTCCAGTCATAAAACAAACCTGACCATGAAACGCCTGTCCCTTTTGGTTGTAATCTTATGGTTATTTGGATCCTGCCTCAGAAGCCAGTCACCTGTTCCGGTAGCTGAGGTGGACTGCATCCTTCAACCTGCTGATAAAGCTATTTTTGAAAAGCTCAGGAAAGAGTTTGGAGATGCACGATCCAAAGATCCCGGAGAACTTGTACTTGCCATCGGGAAATTTTTTCTGGAAACACCTTATGTAGGTCACACACTGGAAAAGGGAGACACTGAAAAACTGGTAATCAATCTCCGGGAGCTCGACTGCACCACCTTTGCTGAAAATTGCCTTGCCTTGTCAAGAAGTTTGAGGCAAAAGAATCCGGAATTTGGTGATTTTCTCCGGGAACTCCGCTTCATCAGGTACAGGGATGGAAAAATTAATGGTTATCCTTCCCGGTTGCATTATTTCAGTGACTGGATTTATGACAATGACCGGAAAGGAACTGTAGAAAGCCTGTCAAAGGAAATTGCACACACACTTGTGCCGAAAAAAATCAATTTTATGGGCAAACATACCGACAGCTACCCCATCCTGCAACGTATTCCGGAGTTTGTTCCGGTTATAGCCGCCCAGGAAGCGGAAATCAGTAACCGGATGACCTGGTTTATTCCTGAAGACAGACTCGCTGTCGTGGAAAACAAAATCAAGGATGGAGATATTATTGGCATCACCACCAATATCGACGGGATGGACATTTCACATGTGGTTATTGCTGTCCGCTTTAATGGACGGATAAGGTTCATTCATGCCAGCTCTAAAGAGATGAAGGTAGTTATATCAGACCAAACCCTTGAGGAATATCTTCTCAACAGCAAAATGGCCTCGGGAATTATGGTGGCCAGACCACTATAATCCGGAAAATTGCCGCAGCAATTGCATATCTGAGTACAATGATTATTTTTGAAACCAAACTATTATCAAAAACGAAAACTGATGAAATACCGTTTGTTATTATTCGTCTTGTTGCTCTCCCTTATTCACGTTAATGCCCAGGATGGGAAGAAATTTTTCAAAGCAGGTTACATCAAAAAAACGATGAAAAATGCCGCTGAATGGCAGCTGAAAAATCCGAAACACAACCTGTATGATTGGACAAATGGCGCTTTTTATGCTGGTTTGTACAGCGCCTGGGAAACTACCCGTTCAAAATCAATTTACCAGGCCATGCTCGACATGGGAGCAAAGAACGAATGGAAACCCGGCCCGAGGCTTTTCCATGCTGATGATCATGCCATCTGCCAAACTTACATTGACCTTTACCGTAAGGAAAAGGACCGAAAAATGATTGATCCATTTATCCATACCCTGGATAAAATGGCAAAAACACCCTATGCAGGCAATAACAAGGAAAGAATCATCTGGTGGTGGTGCGATGCCCTTTTTATGGCGCCTCCCGCATTTGTCAAACTGGGAGTTACCCTGAATGATAAAAGCTATTTTGAATTGAATGACAAGCTTTTTCTTGAAACTTACAACCTTCTCTTTGATAAGGAGGAACACCTTTATGCGAGGGATATTCTGTACAAATGGAATGAACCCGGCATTGAAGTCAGAAAAGAATCCAATGGTAAAAAGATTTTCTGGTCGAGGGGAAATGGCTGGGTAATGGGCGGATTGGTCAGGGTGCTCCAGGAATTGCCTGCTGATTATCCCAGGCGTGATTTTTATGTGCAACAGTTGAAAGAAATGGCTGCCCGGGTAGCTTCCCTGCAGCAACCGGATGGATTGTGGCGTGCAAGCCTGCTTGATCCCGCAGCCTATCCCGGCGGAGAAGCCAGCGGCAGCGGATTTTTCTGCTATGCACTGGCATGGGGTGTCAATAACGGGGTACTTGACAAAGCCACTTACCTGCCCGTTGTCAAAAAAGCATGGATAGGACTCAATTCTCTGATTCAGCCGGATGGACATGTTGGTTGGGTTCAGCCCATCGGTGCTGATCCAAAGAAGAACTTTTCCGCAGAAAGCTGGGAAGTTTATGGCACCGGTGCCTTCCTGCTGGCAGGAAGTGAAGTGATCAAACTCGATTAATCGAAGATATCCCGCATTTTTTCAAAGAAGCTCTTTTCTGCTTCCGGAGGCACTCCGTTGAAGTTGGTGGAATCTGCAAGCTTCTCAAGCATTTTGCGTTCTTCAGGAGTTAACTTCTGTGGAACCCATACGTGCACCTTCACCAGGAGGTCCCCTTTGCCATAGCCATTAACATCAGGCAGACCTTTTCCCCGCAGGCGGAGCACCTTTTCCGGCTGGGTGCCCGGGTCAATCTTGACTTTCACCTTTCCGTCTACTGTTGGAATTTCAGCCGTGGTGCCGAGGGTAATCACCGGAAAGGATAAGAAAAGATTGTAAATCAGGTTATTGTTGTCACGGATTAGTTCAGGATGGTCTTCCTCCTGAATGATCACCAGCAGGTCGCCGTTAACCCCTCCCCGCCGTCCGGTATTTCCCTTTCCGGAAACATTGAGTTGCATGCCCTCTCCTACTCCGGCCGGAATGCGTATAGAAATGACCTCCTCTTCCCTGACAACGCCTTCGCCGGCACAATGGACACATTTCTGGGTGATCATTTGACCTTCTCCCTGGCAGGAGGGACAGGTGGTGGTGGTTTGCATCTGCCCCAGCAGCGTGTTGGCTATCCTTGTCACATGGCCGCTACCATGGCAGGTAGAACAGGAATTGTAGGATGATCCATCCTGAGCGCCGGTCCCCCGGCATTGAGAACAAGCTACATATTTTTTAACCTTCAGCTTCTTTTCCACCCCCGTAGAAATTTCTTTCAGGGTCAGTGACACCTTCACCCTAAGGTCGGAACCCCGGTTCACCCTGCGGGAACTGCGCCCCCGGCTGCCGCCAAAACCGCCAAACCCACCAAATCCTCCGAAAGCGTCCCCAAAAACATCCCCAAACATAGAGAAAATGTCGTCCATCGACATCCCTCCGCCATTGAAACCACCGGAGCTACCCATGCCCGCATGTCCAAACTGGTCGTACCGCTGTTTTTTTTCAGCATTACTAAGCACCTCATAAGCCTCCGCAGCTTCCTTGAACTTTTCCTCTGCTGCCTTATCTCCCTGGTTTTTGTCGGGATGATACTGAATGGCCTTCTTGCGGTATGCTTTTTTTATTTCTTCGGGAGTCGCTGTTTTCGGGACTTCCAGCACCTCATAATAATCTCTTTTTGCCATGTTTGCTTTATTCTCCGATAACTACTTTGGCGTAACGCATCACTTTATCATTCAACAGATAGCCCTTTTCAATCACATCGACCACTTTCCCTTTCATATCTTCCGATGGAGCGGGAATTTTTGTAAGGGCAAAATGGAGGTCAACATCAAATGAAGTACCCATTGCTTCTATTTCTTTCACGCCCTGTTGTTTCATAAATTCTTTAAATTTATTGAAAATCAACAGAAAACCGATCTTCGCAGGATCCTCTTCACTCAACTCTTTCATGGTCAACAAAGCCCTGTCAAAATCATCAATGATGGGCAACACAGCCGCAAGAACCGTTTCCCCGCCCGATTTGATCAGTTCAGCCTTTTCCCTCAGGGTTCTTTTACGGAAATTGTCAAATTCAGCCTGGAGTCTCAGGTGTTTATCGGACATGGCAGCCAGCGCGTTTTCGAGCTCTGCAATCTTCTCATGGGTTTTATCTTTCCTTGATTTGGAATGTTCTTTGCCAGGCTTTCCCGATTCCGTTTCACGTTCAGCTTTTCCGTGGACGTGCTTTCCTTCTTCATTTACCTCAGGCTCCTGAGGCATCTCCATTTTTTCTTTCTCTTCCATGCTGTTATTTTTGTCTGTCATACCTGCAGATTTTGATTCATACCACCCTGTCAAAAATTCTGCCACTACTGATAAAACGACAAATTGACACCCTGAAATAGCTCAGAATGTCAATTTGCCAACCTCTCAAATTTTTTGACTTATTGTTTTACCAGCTTTGCCAGTTCTGCCTCAAGGGCTGGTCCGCGAAGATTGGTGGCAATGATCACTCCCTCCCCGTTAAGCAGGAAATTGGCAGGAATGGAACGTACACCATATACTGCTGCATACTTTGAGTTCCACCATTTCAGATCACTGATATGGTTTGGCCATTCCAGTTTATCCTGTGCTATTGCGTTTACCCAGGAAGCCTGGTCACGGTCAAGGGAAACGCTGAATACCGTGAATCCTTTACCCACAGAGAATTTCTTGTCTTTGTACTTCTGGTAAGCAGCTACAACTACAGGATTTTCACGCCGGCAAGGCCCACACCAGCCCGCCCAGAAGTCAAGCAGTACCACTTTCCCGCGGGTATCCGAAAGTTTCAGTTCCTTCCCGTTGGTGGAAGGTCCTGCCAGTTCGGGCGCTTTATTCCCGATTCCGGTGCCAAGTGCAGGTTCATCTGCTTTCAGTATAGTGGCATTCGCCAAAAGTAAAGTAACAAACAGGAAAAAAAACTTCTTCATTTATTTCATTTTTAAAATTATTCAGAACTTGCCGCAAGCCACACAACCATTATGCCAAACTATATTGCAGATGTGGCTTCGCTTAATTCAGGAGCATAAACAAAGATTTCGGCAAATGGTTCGACTCAGTGCCGCTTATTCGTGTTGTTACGGCGCTGTGTTTTTGGTTTCACCGGATAAGGTTGCCGCACCACTGCTCCCTTAACATCGGCCAGCTCCGGTTCATTGACTTTTAACAATCTTTTGGATATAATGGCAAGATCTTCAAGTATCTTCTCGTCTTCGACAGAATCCTTATTCCAGGTGAGATACGACTTTTTCATATGATTGGCCAGCTGCCACACCAGGATATCCTTCTCCTTACCATCTTCAAATTCAATGGCTTTCCGGATCATCAGCTCCATGGTATGGCCATAATGCCGGTATTTGATCTCCCGCTGGCAATAGGCCACTTTGTGCGGCTTTTCCATCAGAATATCACGGGATGGCGGATCATAAGGGTAGTCAATATCCAGCTTGAAATCAGCCATGATGGCCAGATGGTCCCACAATTTGTGTTTGAAATCAGGAATATCCCTCAGGTAGGGATTCAGGTTTCCCATCACCTCTATAACAGCATAAGCTGCCTGCGTACGACGGTCTCGGTCCTCCATTTCCAGGATTTGATCCACCATGTTGTGCACATGACGACCGTACTCCGGTAATTGCAGTTTTTTGCGACTGGTATTGTAATCCTTATTTCTGGTGCTCATAATGCAATGATTTCAATTTTAGCTTTTGTCAGGAAATTAACACAACAAAGGTAGTGATTTTCAATGATTCAACAATACTGACTCATTATTTTCATCAACGGGTTCTATTTCACGATTCTCAGTCGCGCAAACCGGAGCAACAACTGTTTCTGACCGGCATTGTGAAAAAAGACGGTCGCCTTCACATCGGGAGCAACTCCTTCCACCTTGAGGATTTTCCCCAGACCAAATCGCTGGTGCTCCACAACGGTACCCGGCAGATATCCGGACAGATCTTCGCTGACCGCATATCCCTCCTCCTGGGATTCCGTTTTCAACTGATCGGCCTTCCGCTGGAAATTCGTCCTCAGGGAAGGAGATACGGGATTCCGCGGTAATTCCTGTTCAGCCCTGAACCTGGAATAGTTTTGTATGGGATCCTGCCGTTGCATAAAGGTATTCTTCCCCCCTGTCCCCTGCTCCAGAAACCGGGGATCGATTTCCCGGATGAAAGGACTGGGCTGGCAATATTCCAGTTTTCCCCACCGGTAGCGCTGATCGGCACAGGAAAGGAAAACCTGTTGCTGCGCCCTGGTCAGTGCCACGTAAAACAACCGTCTTTCCTCTTCATACTCCTCCTGGGAAAGGAAATCTCCGGCCTGTACCGACGGGAACAGGTTTTTTTCCATTCCTACAATGAAAACGGTTCTGAATTCCAAGCCCTTGGCAGAATGTACGGTCATCAGGGTCACCTTATCGCGGTCTCCTTCCTTCTCATTGTCCTGGTCGGTCAGCAGAGCAACCTCCTGGAGATAATCACCGATTCCGGACTCCCTGCCCTCTTCAATGGCTGAAGTGGTAAATTCCTGGATGGCATTCAACAACTCCTCCATGTTCTTGTACCGGCTCAATCCCTCGGGAGACTTGTCATTGTAAAGATCTTTCAGAATACCGGTTTCAGCGGCGATTGTCCTGGCCAGTTCAAAAGCCCCCATATCTTTTGCCTGTTCCCTGAACCGGTTGACCAAAGCAGAGAAAACGGCAATTTTGGAACGGGTGCCGGCATTAAATTCAGTCTGAAAGTGATCTCCTCCGGCGGTGATCACCTCCCAAACCGATTTTTCATTGTCAGTGGATAGTTGCTCCAATTTGGAAAGGGTGGTTTGTCCGATTCCCCTGGGCGGATAATTGATGATCCTCTTCAGCGCTTCATTGTCATCGGGGTTCACCACCATCCGGAAATAGGCCAGCAAATCCTTGATCTCCTTTCTCTGGTAAAAGGAGAGCCCACCATATATTTTATAGGGGATATTCTTTTTCCGGAGCGCTTCCTCAAAGATACGCGACTGTGCATTGGTGCGGTAAAGGATGGCAAAATCGGAAAACCGGTAATGATCACGGAGTTGCGTTTCAGCAATAATGCCGGCCACCTGGAAACCTTCCTCCCCATCGGTAAGCGCTTCGATGAGCCGGATTTTCGGGCCGGTTTCCTTTTCTGAAAAAACTGCTTTCCGCAATTGCCGTTTGTTGTGGGCAATCACACTGTTGGCAGCATTCACGATGGTTTGCGTGGACCGGTAATTTTGTTCCAGCCTGAAAACCTTATGGTCAGGGTAATCATCCTGAAAATTCAGAATGTTTTCAATTCTGGCTCCCCGGAAGGCATAGATGCTTTGGGCATCATCGCCAACCACACAAATGTTCCGGTGATTGGCCACCAGGTTCCGGATGATCAGGTACTGGGCATAGTTGGTATCCTGGTATTCATCGACCAGCACATAATCAAACTTCGACTGATAACGGGCCAGGATGTCAGGATGATCCCGGAACAGAAGGTTGGTTTCCAGGAGAAGGTCATCAAAATCATAAGCTTTGGCGATCCTGCAACGCTTGTGGTATTCCTTATAAATCTCGCTGATCCGGGGCATCTGGATGCTACGGTCATAATCCCGGAATTCCGGTTTCTGGGCATAGCTCCCCGGCGTGATCAGGTTGTTTTTGGCATTGGATATCCGGGAAGATACCGTTCCCGGTTTATAGACCTTGTCATCCAACCCAAAATCCTTGATGATGGTTCGAACCAGGTTTTTGGAATCAGCGGCATCATAGATGGTAAAATCGGCAGGATAACCGGTTGCTTCATGCTCAATCCGCAACATGCGGGCAAAGATGGAATGGAAAGTCCCCATCCAGAGCCAGGATGCCAGCTGCTGGCCCACCATGCCGGCAATCCGTTCTTTCATCTCTCTGGCTGCTTTGTTGGTAAACGTCAGGGCCAAAATGGTGGATGGTCTGATCCCCTGCTTCAGCAGATGAACCATTCGGTAGGTCAGCACCCTGGTTTTGCCCGAGCCTGCACCTGCGATGATCAGGGACGGCCCTTCCGTGCGGAGCACAGCCTCCCTCTGTGCGTCATTCAGATTTTCGAGGTAATCAAACACAAATGGTGGATTTAGGGATACAAAGTAAGTAAAATTTAGCTTAAGTCAGGGCTTCACTTCGCGCAGGAACGGGTAAGGAAGTGAAACCCTGACTTATTATGATGGGTGAGGTATTATCTTTTTTATCTTTGCCACAGCAATTAAAATATTTTTCTGCGTTATTTCAGAAGCATAAACATATGATCAAGGCGATGAAGAAAAGATACAGCATATATTTTCAGGCATTCACTGCCTTCCTGTTCATTGCATTCACCTCACAGGCTCAAATTCAGGCGCCCGGCGCCGGCTATACCGACCGGACCAATTATCCCGTTTTTGGGGAAAACGACCCCATCTTTATTTTTTGCACTACGGAAAACACCAAAGCAGCTACCCTGCGGGCTGTCACCAACCTGACAGGCACCAAAACCTGGTTGTGGGAAAAATTCAACCCCCAGTCGGGCAATTTCGACCTGCACCTCTCGGTTAACAACAGCAACCAGCAACACCAGCTGACACAACTGGAAGATGGTTGTTACCGGATCACCATTTCCAAAACAGATACAGTTCAGCGCTACAGGGCATGGGTCTTCAACAACTGGTACACTGCCACAGCCTCCATTCCTGAATCCAACTGCGACTTCTTCACCCTTCAGGGAACCTTGGCACAGGCAACCCTCGAATATTATGACCTGGCCTCCAGGCAACCGGTGACCATCCCCAAAAAAACAAAGACAGAATGGAAACTGGAGGATGATATACTTTCAGTGTTGCTATCCCACAACGTATATAATCCTCCAACAAAAAATACAGACTATACCTTTGTTGTTTCCGACCAGTTCGGGTGCGCGCAAAATGTGAAAATCACCTATACCTCCATTGTCACCAAAGCGCTGTTTGCTGCCGATCCCATGCAGGGAGAAGCTCCGTTGGAAGTGAAATTCACGAATAATTCGGAAAATGGCGATGAGGGATCTTTTGAGTGGTACTTTTTCAGAAACCTGGACGACATCAAAAAAGAATCGGAGAAATCAAATCAGCCGGTCGACAGCATTGATTTTATCGCTTATGACAAAAATCCGGTTTACACTTATGAAAAATCCGGAAGTTACATGGTCAAGCTGGTTTCCAAACACAAATCGGAATTCCATACCTGCACCGACACTGCTTATTTATCCAAATATATTGTTGCCGACACCTCCTTTGTACAGGTTCCCAATGCCTTTTCTCCCAACGGGGATGGCACCAACGACAATTTTGTGGTGAAATTCTGGTCCATGCAGGAAGTAAAAATCTCGGTTTTCAACCGCTGGGGAAGGGTGGTACATGTCTGGCAGAGCGGAAATGTCCGTGGTTTCAAAAACACTTACCTGGAAACTGTCTGGGATGGGAAAATTGGTGGGCGCTATGCCAGTCCGGGCGTTTACTTCTATGTGGTGGAAGGCCTGGGCCGC
>DAIDJX010000119.1 GCA_027451165.1 Prolixibacteraceae bacterium
AGCTGAAGGAGAGGCAAAATTGAGCGGGGAAACTTCGGCATCATAATACTTCTTGTTGATTTCCACAAAGTTTTTCTCCACGGAAAAATCCTGGCGGTAATAGATCGACTGCGCTATTTCCAGGAGCACTTTGGGATCGAGCGAGGTTAATCCTTTGACCAGTGACTGGAACGAGGTATTGATCTCCTCCCGGGTCAGTCCTTTCAGCCGGAGGGCCTTTTCCATAGCCTCCTTCGTAGTGGTTTCCGCCCCGTTGTATGTCATGGCCAAAGCGAGGGAGACACTCAGCGGAGAAACCATCAGGTTCTGAGCTTCTTTTTCCCAGGCATAGATTTCCCGGTAAAGGTCAAATCCAAACTGGTTGCTGGTTTCAATCAGTTTTGCGGATTTTTCTGTCAGAATCAGATCACCGGCTTTGTCCTCCTCCTGGACATTACAACCGCAGGAAAGAAAAGTAAACAGCAGTAAAAGAAGGAAATAATTCAGCTTAATCATCACCTGTTTTTTTGAATTTAGACGGAAAAACACAAATAAAGGTTGCGCTTGAAAAGAAAAATGACAGGAGACGCAACCTTGATCCGAATAAAAGCATCTCTGTTGTAACCCAGGTTTATTACCGGCTTTTGAGCCCGGTGAGGATAAGAGCCGGTAATTATCTTTACTTTTGGGGAAAAATTGCGCTGTTTGGAAGACTTCAGGGACATAATCGATGCCTGTCTTTCGGGGGATCACCGGGCCCCGGGAGCGCTATACGGTAAGCTGGCGCCGAAGATGTACGGCGTTTGCCTGAGGTATGCCAAGGATATGCATGAAGCGGAAGACAATCTTCAGGAGGGATTTGTCACCGTTTTCACAAAACTGAAGGATTTCAGGCATGAAGGTTCTTTTGAAGGTTGGGTAAGGAGAATTATGATCAATGTTTCGCTCGATAACTACCGGAAAAAGCAGCAGCTGCTCTATGTGGATGAAATGAAGAAGCTGGACAGCGCCACCCCGGATGAAGAGGCAATTGTCCATCTCCCGGTTGAAGATCTGGTAAAGGTAATTCAGGAATTACCACCCCGCTACCGGATGGTTTTCAACCTGTATGTGATGGAAGGATACAACCATGCGGAAATCAGCCGGGAACTGGGTATCTCGGAAGGTGCATCAAAATCAGACCTCTCCAGGGCCCGCGAGATATTGCGGAATAAATTGAAAGAACATTACAGTGATGTCAGACACAACAGACGATATTCTCAATGAACCTGAAAGATAACCACTTGGATGAACTTTTCAGGGAGAGGCTGGGGAATTTTACCCCGGAACCTCCCGCCGGAGTCTGGGGCAGGATTCAGGAAGAGCTGGACAGGAAAAAGAGAGTCCGGAGGATACTATTTTACCGCTGGGCTGGCGCAGCTGCAGTGCTTTTCCTGGCACTGCTTGCCGGAGTATTGTTGCCGCCCAACCTGGATAAGAGACCAGATCAGGCTAAAATTGAAAAGCAGACCATCCCTCAGCAAACGGTTCCGGAGCCTTCATCCGCAGCTAAACCCCACCTGCAGATAGCCAATGCATCGGAGCTTACTCCTCAGATTCCCTCCCGAAAGCCAAGCGGAGTTGCGGAGAAGAAGGAAAGGGAGCTACCGGTTGGTGCAGAAGAAAGGGAAATCTGGCTTCCGGTGCTGGCCGGGGCAAACGGACAAAAAAGACAACAAAACATTACCCTTCCGGAAGCCAACGAAATTGCGCTGATGGTTCTTCCTGAACAAAACCTGGTTATTGCGCTGCCCATTCGCACTGAACCTTTCCACGGTAAGGAGAATACCTGGAAAGCGGTGATCCGCAAAGAAAGAAAACCTGCAGAATGGGAACTTGGATTGAGACTATCTCCTGCTTATGCTTCACAGTCAACAGATTATAGCTCTTCCTATGCCCAAAACCTATCCACTTCAGGGAACAGCGGTCAGACCGGACTGGGAGGTGGATTTTCGGTTGGTCTTAAAACTTCCCGACGTTGGAAGGTGGAAAGCGGATTGTATTACTCCAGAAGCGAACTTGGCCGGCCAAACAATTCGGTCTTTGCTTCGGCTGATGCTGATTATTATGCTATGGCCTCTGCCACAAATAAAAGTTATTCCAGCAACCGGGTAACCATGGTTAAAGGTACCATGGCGGTCAATACTTCAGCAGGCCTGATCCGTATAAATCAGGTCCCGGAAGAAGCCAAACTGGTGGCTGACCTGGAAACAGCCATAGGAATGAATACCGTTCTGCTTACTCCCGGCGATTTTTCCCAGGTCTTTGATTATCTCGAATTGCCCCTTACCGCCCATTATCAGATCCTGGACGGGAAGATGGAACTGGAACTGCAAACTGGTGTCAGTGCGAATTTTGTGGTAGGAAACCAGGTTTTCATCGGGAGTGGTACCGACCGGCAATATTTTGGAAAAACAAGCAACATCTCCCAAATGGGCTTCTCCGGAATTGCCGGATTGGGCATCAGCTATCCCCTGTCAAAGCATTTCGCCATAACCATTGAACCCCGGGCCAGCTATTGGCTTAACTCCCTGAACAACAGTGGTGACGTTACCTTCAAACCCTGGAAAATAGGTGTTTATTCAGGATTAACTTTCGGTTTCTGACCATTTCAGCCGCAAAGGAAAACCCAACTTTGCGACATCGCGCTGAAAAAAAATACTTCCTTGAGGCGCAACCAAAATCCGGTGAATTCATCTTATGATAAAACAAAAACCGAAATGAACAAAATTCTACTGTTTCTCGCGATGCTTTTTCTGACTTCCGCTGCGATCGGGCAATCCACCCCTTACAGCCAGGAAGCTTTTTACAGGAAAGGCTATATTTTCATGAAAAACGGTTCAGTGCTGAAAGGGAAGTACCGTTATGCACCTGCCATGGATAAAATCAGGGTGATTTCCGGGCAAAATTCCTGGGTTTTTGATGCCACGGAAGTGGATAAAATCTCAACGAAAGCGCCGCGCCCGGTTTACGAACCGGATACAACTTTCAGCAGTTACGTTTACCAGGATTCAAAATGGTTCAACATTTCAGAGCTTGGAGTTATGGTGGGCGATCCCAACGACAGCCAGTCGGCGCCCATGGCCTTTTCCTCCTCACTGTACCGGCAAGCCTGGAAAAATATCTATGCCGGAGCCGGGATCGGACTTGAATTTTACAAGGAATCTTACCTCCCGGTTTCTGTCAGCCTGCTGTATAAACTCCGGAATTCGCGATTCACACCCATTGCAGTTGTAAAAGGGGGATATGCCGTGCCAGTCGGGGAATCCAGATCTGTATATTACGATGTGGTGCCTTCCAATATTTACCGGTCAGACCTCATCTGGCAGGGGACCTCTCAATCCCAGTCCAACCTGGATGCCAAAGGGGGCTTCCTTATTGAACCATCCCTTGGTTTTGTTCGCCAAACACCCTCCGGTCTTGGCTTTACGATGTCGTTTGGGTACCGCTTCCACCGGCTGAATTATACCGGCGAAAACGACTACCGCCTTTTCATCGACTACAACCGCTTCCTGATCAAACTGGGTTTCACCATTCAATAATCTGACACCATGAGAACAACAATAAAATATTTTTCATTCCTGCTGATTTTCCTCTTTATTGCTTCCTGCACCGACCGTTACGTGGAGGTGTTCACGGCCAATTCGCCGGTTTACATGACTTATGATGACCTCAGGAAGGCGGTAAAGCAAAGCGCCTCCCGTGACCTGGTGAACCCGGGAAAAATTTATTTCAAGGACAACTACATTTTTGTGGTGGAGGAAATGAAAGGTATCCACATCATCAACGCCTCCAACCCCAGCTCTCCCCAGAAAACCGGATTCATTGAAGTGCCCGGTTGTGTGGACATCGCCGTGAAGAATTCCACCCTTTATGCCGACAGTTACGTGGATCTGGTGGCCATCGATGTCTCCAACCTGAGCAACATTAAGGAAGTAACCCGCGTGAAGGATATTTTCCCCTATACGGTTCCCCCTGCCGACAACGAGTACCGGATCGCAGAGGTGGACAAAGACAAGGGGGTGGTCATTAATTGGGAAGTTAAAGAGGTACGACAGGAAATGGATTATGTCTATTACCCGGTTTACCCGATTTTCTATGGCTTCCGTGCTGAGACAATGGACCTTGCCTCTTATTCCAACAGTGGGGTTGGCGGCTCCCAGGGCTCAACTTTCGGTGTCGGAGGTTCCATGGCCCGCTTCGGATTGTACGGCGACTATCTCTATGCCTGCGACAACAGCAAGCTTTACATGTTTAATGTGAAAGCAGACGCCACCCCTACCAGCCTTGGCTCCCAGAATGTCGGCTGGCAGGTGGAAACCATGTTCATTTACGACCACTATATGTTCTTTGGAACCACTACCGGTATGCAGATTTTTGACCTGAAGGTTCCCACTGTCCCGAATTATGTCTCCAGTTTCTCTCATGCCACCAGTTGCGACCCGGTAGTTATCGCCGACGGCTATGCCTACATCACCCTGCGGGGAGGGAGAACCTGCAACAACAGCAACATCAACCGGCTGGATGTGGTTAAACTCAGTACTGATCTGAAAAACAATACCCTGGTTGCCTCCTATGGCATGAAAGGACCTTATGGTTTGGGCATCGATGGAGATGTACTCTTCCTGTGTGACGGTGACGCCGGCCTCAAAGTCTTCAGCGTAACCGACAAACTGCGCGTCGACAGCAACCAGCTGGCCGTTTTCCCCAACATCAAAACCTATGATGTCATTCCGGTGAACGGCTACCTGTTTATGATCGGTGACGACGGATTTTACCTGTACGATTACAAAAAACTGACAGACATCAAACAGATCGGGTTGATCCCCGTGGTGAAATAAAAAAAAATATTATGTAGAGACGTCCTATAGGGCGTCTCTACATAATATAGGGCGTCTCTACATAATATAGGGCGTCTCTACATAATATTTTCAATTCAATAATTTATCCGACAGGGTTTGCAGGGTTGATTTTTTATGGGCAGTGGGCACCAGTACTGAAATATTAAAGCGGCTGCCACCGTAAGAGATCATCCGGATGGGAATACCGTCGAGAGCATTGAACACCCGCGAGGCAAAGCCTGTTTCTTCTGTAATGATATCTCCCACAATGCAAATGATGCTCATGTCGCGGTCCACTTCCACTTCCCCGAATGCAAGCAATTCTTCCGATATCTGATCTAAAAATTTTGTATTATCGATGGTCAGTGAAACCGCTACTTCTGAAGTGGAGATCATATCAATCGGGGTTTTATATTTCTCAAAAATTTCAAACACCCGCTTCAGAAAACCATAGGCCATTAACATGCGGGCAGAGCGGATTTTGATGGCGGTGATCCCGTCCTTGGCTGCCACAGCCTTAATGCCGGTACCATCCGATTCCGTGGTGATCAGGGTTCCACTGTCCGAGGGATTCATGGTATTCTTCAGCCTGACCGGAATATTCTGCACCCTGGCCGGGAGTACCGTCTGCGGATGAAGAATTTTCGCCCCGAAATAGGCCAGCTCGGCCGCTTCCAGGAAAGAGAGCTGATCGATCTTCCGGGTATGGTCAACATACCTTGGATCATTGTTGTGAAAGCCGTCTATATCGGTCCAAATCTGAATCTCTTCGGAATTGATGGCAGCACCGATCAGGGAAGCAGTATAATCGCTTCCTCCCCGTTCCAGGTTATCGATTTCCCCCTGAGGGTTCCTGCAGATGAAACCCTGGGTAATGTAATAATCAACCTCCGGGCTACTACCCATTAATTCTGCCAGCAAAGTCCGGATGGCGGGAAGATATGCAGCTCGTTCATCATCCACCCGCATAAAGTCCAGGGCAGGAAGCAGGACGGTGGAAAATCCGGCTTCCACCATCAACAGGGTAAACAGTTGTGTCGAAATCAGTTCTCCCTGGGCAACGATTACTTTTTCAGTCTTCTCAGTGTAAGGAATATCGAAAAATGAGCGGATCAGGCCAAAAACTTCATACACCACCGCCATTGCTTTTTGACGGGATACTTCATTGGCATAAAGTTCGCTCACTACCTTTTCGTATTTCTTTTCCAGCTGACTGGCAATACCGGCTGCATTTTCCTTCTCCCCGGAAGCAATTGCTCCTGATATCTGCAGCAGACTGTTGGTCGTTCCCGACATGGCCGACAAAACCACCAGCTTTTGTTCTCCATCGGTGATGATCTTCATCACCATTCTCATATTATCCGGGGAACCTACCGATGTTCCGCCAAACTTGTATACTTTCATATTCAGTTTTTTTACCTCAGCCCCCTGCCCCTCTCCATCCGACAGCTGGCGGAGGAGAGGGGAGAGGTTCAGCGCACAAATATGAAAAAATTTTACTTTGCCCATTCAGAGAAGTTAAATTTGTTGCCTTTCCATAAAAAAGGAAATATTACCTTAGCATTTCATAGAAAATATTCAACGTTAAACATGAAAAAGATACTTTATATATTGACTTTCATTGCTTTCTGTTTTCTGACAGGCACCCTGCAAGCCCAGAACCGTAAACAGGACAAGACCAGACAGAAATACTACGGCAAGATTGAGAACCTTTCCTACCAGGAGGAAGGCCTCCCCTATGCCCTTCCCTACAACAGATGGGTTGATCCGGCCGGTGAACAGATTTATTTCGGCGACCGGGATCAGGAGAACCATGCCCTTGACTGCGCCCTTTCGCCCGACGGGAAATGGCTGGCTGTGGAAGGCCGCTATTCGGTAGTGGTTATCAATCCGGCGAATAAAAAAATCGCATTCCGGTACCTGCTGAAAGATTATTTTGGCGCAGCCGGAGTGATGAATACTTTCTCCGGAATTGTCTGGAGAAAAACAGGAGATAACTATGAGCTTTTCTGGAGCGCTGCCAACACTTCCGAGAAATCGTTTGTCATCAGGGCATCCTGGAATGGAAAACGAATTGAAATTGTCCGTGATTTCCCGCTTGAAACAGTTCATCCGGCAGAAGCAGCTTTGCCGAACGAACTGATACTGGAGGAAACAGGAAGCAATACCTTCGTTTATGTTGTGCTGAACGGTACCGACAGGGTGGTTAAAATGGATGCAGAAAACGGGACTATTCTATGGACAACAATTGCAGGTGTGGCACCCTTCGGCATAACCAGAACCAACGGTAAACTGTACGTAAGCAACTGGGCGGGAGGACAGCCGGCAGCGGATGATCCACATGTGGCCGGCGTTCCCTGGGGAAGGGCCAAAGTTGACCCGTTAACCGGCGCCACCAGGGAAGGAAGCGTTTCGGTAATAGATCCTTCCACGGGTAAAGTACTTAAGGAAATTGTTTCCGGCCTCCACCCCAACGATATAATATCCAGAGGAGCGTATGTTTTCGTGGCTTGCGGAAACAGTGATGAGGTTATGGTCATCAACGCAGCAACAGACGAAATCGCCGAAAGGATTTCCGTCAGGCTTTTGCCCGCCCGCAATACCTGGTTTGGGGATACCCCCAACGGTCTGGGTATCACCTCCAACGGCAGGACCCTTTTCGTGGCCAATGGGATGGACAATGCCCTTGCGGTAGTCAGGCTGGGGAAAAATTCCTGCCCTGCATCTCCTGACAAGGAGAGCCGGGTAAGTGGATTTATCCCGACAGGCGCTTACCCGGGAGCAGTGGTCGTGTACCGGGACAGCCTGCTCTATGTAGCCAACATCGAAGCTGAAGGGGCCAGAATTCCCTCCCTGTCGGAAACCACCGGCAAACCATCCTACAATTCCCACCGCCAGATGGCTTCGGTTTCAGCTATCCCCATCCCCCTGAAACAGGATCTTGAGGTCTATACCGACCGGGTGATACGTTCCAATCAGTTTTTCAGGCTGGAGCTCACACAAAAACAACCCCGGAAAAATGCAGATCCGGTTCCAATGCCTTCCCGCATCGGGGAACCTTCGGTCTTTAAGCATGTGGTATACATCATCAAGGAAAACCGCACCTACGATCAGATTCTGGGTGATATGAAGGAAGGGGACGGCGATTCCACATTGACGGTGTTTGGGGAGAAGGTTACTCCCAATGCCCATAAAATATGCAGGGATTTTCTGCTGATGGACAATTTTTTTGCTTCCGGGAAATGTTCAGCGGAAGGCCACCAATGGACCGATATGTCGATTGTTACCGATTACATTGAGAAAAATGTCAGATCCTGGTTCCGGAGTTACCCGCATGTCCATGAAGATGCCCTGGTATATGCACCCACTGGTTTCATCTGGGACAATGCCAGGAAACATGGCCGTAGTGTCCGCATATACGGGGAGGCCTGCGTCCCGGAATACGACAAAAATGCCACCTGGACATCGATCTATCAGGGATTTCTGAAGGGTGAGCCTTTCAAGTTTGTCAACAAGACGACCATCAAACCGGTGGAAGAGATCCTCAGTACCAGCTATCCGGGATACAGTAACCACCGGATTCCGGATGTCTTGCGGGCGAAAGCATTCATTGAGGAGCTGAAAGGATACGAAGCCATGGAAGGTGACCAGTGGCCAGATTTGATGGTGATGGCGCTGCCCAACGACCACACGGGTGGCGTTCGTCCGGGTCTTCCGACAGCCCGCGCCATGGTGGCCGATAACGATGTGGCATTGGGTCAGGTTGTGGAGGCCATTTCAAAAAGCCGGTTCTGGAACAGTACCGTCATTTTTGTGATAGAGGACGATTCCCAGGGAGGTTGGGACCATGTCTCTTCCTACCGGACTGTCGGGATGGTTATCAGTCCATGGTCGAGGTTGCATAAGACCGTTCGCACCAATTACAACCAGACCTCGGTGGTCAGAAGTATTGAACAGATTCTTGGAATTCCGCCCATGAACATTGGTGACGCAACGGCCATCCCCATGTTTGACTGTTTCGGCGATACCCCTGACTTTTCGCCCTACCAGCCCCTGCCTAACCAGATTGCCCTGGATGAAATGAACAAAAATCTTTCAGAACTGAAGGGCCCCGCCCTCCATTTTGCGAAGCGGAACCTCGAACCGCAGTTCGACCATATCGACTCAGGCGATGACAACCTGCTGAACCGGATCATCTGGTTTGCCACAAAGGGTGATAAACCTTACCCTGTGAAATATTCAGGGAAGGATGGCGATGAATAAATAGTCAGCTGGTGACTGAGAGTCACCAGCTGACTATTTCAAAAACTCCCCGAGATTGCATGATTCTCGGAATTGAACCAGATGGTGGAATAGATGTGGAAGCCTTCCCGGTTGGTGGTCAGCTTCCTTTCCATGTGCAAAACCGGCTGACCGGGTTGTAACTTCAGAACAGCCTGGATGTGTTCGTCGGGAAGTACGGCTTTGAGCTTTTGTTCGCCACCCTTGATTTCGATCTGGTAGTATTTCCGAAGGATCTCAAAAAGCGATTTATTCTCAAACGAACGCCGGGTCAGCCGGGGGATATAAAAATTGGGAATGTGGTTGATGTCGTAAAAGAGGGGCTCATTATCCACATAGCGCAAACGTTCCATGTACACACATCCGGCGTCAAGTTCCTTCCCGTTTAACTCGAAAGGGAAATCTGCCGGCCATTTTTTCAGAACAGGTTTTTGAAGTATGTATGTTTTCAGGTAGCGG
>DAIDJX010000120.1 GCA_027451165.1 Prolixibacteraceae bacterium
GCTGCTATTTCCTGATTATACCGTTTTTCTACAAAGATTACGCGGCTACGCCGCATTATAAGCTCCAAAGGTCAGGGATATAGCGCTTTCCCACAAAAAAAGCCGTTCTGCCGCAGGCAATTCAGCAGCATAGCTGCCCAATCTTTGTAGAAGCGGCATCACCCCCCAGCGACCAAGCCGCGTAGCGGCGACATATGATTTGTATCAGAAAGTAAACCCGTCCCTGTCGTTCAATACCGGAAATTTCTCCCGGAAAGCATGTAAAGTACGTAAGGAGAGCGTAAACGTGCGGGTAGTTTCCATATGTCCCATCCAGACGGCCTCCCCGCGGGCATCTATGCGGCCTGAATCTCCATAGTAACGGATGTTGAGACCATCCCTCCCCACCCTGTTCACCCCAAGGCAGTAGCATTGATTTTCCAATGCCCTGGCTGTCAGCAATGTCTTCCACACATGAGAGCGGGCAGCAGGCCAGTTGACTGTGTAAATCAGGAGGTCATAATCGTCATTGTTTCTGCTCCAAACCGGGAAACGTAGATCGTAACAGATCTGCAGCCTGATTTTCCATCCCTTCCATTCCACAGTTACCCGCTGATTTCCGGGAGTGAAATGAAGGTGCTCCTCCCCCATCGCAAATAAATGGCGTTTGTCGTACCAGTATAGTTTACCATCCGGCTGGACCCAAACCAACCGGTTATAATAGCAGCCATTTTCTTCTATGATCAGGCTGCCTGCGACAACAGCCTGTTTTTCAGCTGCTTTTTCCTTCATCCATTGGATGGTCGGTCCTTCCATGGGTTCAGCCAGTTCCTGCACCTTCATGCTGAATCCTGTCGTGAACATTTCGGGCAATACAATAACATCGGTTTGCCCGGTATTTTCGATCAGCCCAGCGATGTTAAACAGGTTGGCTGACTTATTTTCCCATGCAAGATCAGGTTGAACAAGGGTGACTTTTAGATCCATTTTTATCTTCTTAAATTAGTTACACAGCGTTTCACAGAGGATTACACAGAGTTCCACAGAGTAGAAATAACTTACTTCTGAAAAAAGTGAAGCTGATATTCCGGAATCCCCCTCTGTATGACTCCGTGTGTACTCCGTGTGACTCTGTGTAACTAAAACTATCATTAACGCCGATTACTGGTATCATCCTTCCGTTGTAAACAACTCCGGGTATTTCCCGACTATTCCTTTTTCCCGGTAAAAAGCCTTCATCCGCCGGATATCCGCTTCTGCATCTTTGGTGATGGGGAATTCCTCAAACCAGCCCACCTCTTTTTTCCCCCAGTCAAAATAACCCAGGTAAACTGTGGCGCCGGTTACCCGGGCAATGGTATGGAATCCGGCCTTCCACTCCCTGGTCAGTTGGCGGGTTCCCTCCGGGGCAATGGCCATGTGAAATTTTTCATAGGCATTGAAGGCGGCAATGGTCTGCTTCAACAGGGACAAAGTACCTTTGGAGCGGTCGACCGGAATGGCGCCCATTTTCCTCAGGAAATAGCCCAGTGGCCAGAAGAAAGCTTCTTTTTTGACCATCACCCGTGCAAATCCGCCCACAGAAGTATAATACAGCCATGATATTACAAAATCCCACATGCTGGTATGGGGTACACCAATGATGATGGCTTTTTTGGCCGGCACTTCCCCTGCCATCACTTTCCATCCCATCAGTTTCAGTAAAAATTTACAGATTACCTTCTTCATGTATTCGTCCTTTCAGATTTTATATTTCTGATTTCTGATTGATTATTCATTATTCCTTATTTTTTATCCTTTCATCCCGTTTCCCATCGCCACTACCCAGCGGCAGCATTTCAAACAGCAGCGGGGTGTTACGAGGGGATGTTCTTCTGCAAAGTTTTCACCACTCCGTGGTTTACTTCACTCCATATTCTACGCTACGTTCTCCTTTCTCCTGATTTATATACCTCACTTCTAAATTCTTTGCATCTGCAAATTCACCTAACAGCTGAACTGCCATGTTTTCCGCTTCAGGCAGCAGGTGACCCACTCCGAAACTGATGATGATCATCAGGAACCGCCGGGTATTCCTGTCTACGCAGGTTCTTACCGAATCGCTGGTCGGACTGCCAAAAGCGCCCGTCAGGTCTCTGAAAACCGGTAAGCCTTCAATATTGAGCTCTCCCCTGCCAATACCGGCATAAGGTTCACCAGCCTGGCCGATGCCAAACTCCACTGTCCCGTATATTTTATCGGCATCATAACCCCCGATGGAAAATCCCGTGGTAAAGGAAACCAGGTTAAGCAGATCAACTAAGTTCCCGATCCGGTAAAGCTCTTCTCCCCTGACGATCCGACGGAGCAGGGCTTCAGCCGACAAACGGTAGCGGGCCGGGTCTTTACCGCAGGCTTTGTAAGCTTTTCTGGATGCCTGAATTGCAGGAAGGGAGCTGATTTCTTCGGTTTTCAGCCGGGTGGAGATCTCTGCTGAACTGCTGCTGATCCTGTGCCACAGTTGGTCAGGAGTATCTGCAGAAACCACATCAGCCTGCAGGCACAGCAAGGTTGTCCCTGGAACTTTGTCATTCAGTGCATTTGCGATCCGGATCTCAGTCATTGGTCTTGGAACGGGAAAAGAGTGGTACCATCAGGAAACAAAAAACAGGCGCGGGGCCTGTTTCTTTATTTTAATACTCATCTTCGTTAAAGAAAAAATCATCTTTGCTCGGATAATCCGGCCAGATATCTTCAATGCTTTCGTACACTTCTCCTTCATCTTCAATTTCCTGAAGATTTTCAATGACTTCAAGCGGAGCGCCAGATCTGATGGCAAAATCAATTAATTCGTCCTTGGTTGCCGGCCAGGGTGCATCTTCCAGTTTGGATGCCAGTTCAAGTGTCCAATACATATTACTGAAATTTATGAGGTTATAACCCTTTTTTAAATTTCCGCGAAAGTAACAAAATATCTGAAATGAGAATGATCTCCTGTAAAAAATATACCATCGGGAAATGGTCCATTATTACTGCTTGTAATAGGATTTTTTAAAATCGATATATTGCTGGATGATATAGTCTTTGACCGGTTCCCAGAGGGTAACAAGTCCTCCGGAATAGGCAAACACTTTTCCATGGTTCTTCTCAGCGATGTTATTCATCTGGGCAAAGTTGCCCTGGAATCTGGGAACATCAGCGCAGGCGTTGCTCAATTGTTCGAGGCTCACCTCTTCGGTTTTTTCCAGCAGGTTCAGGTAGGTGATCAGAATTTTGCTGTTGGTCTGATCCGGGTGTTTAAACCATTTGGGGATCCTGCTGAGTACTTTCAGTATTTCATTTTTCTCCCTGTCGCTATCAGATCCATTGGTGGCAGGAGCAGGGATTTCCGTTTCTGTTTCGGTTGATGTTTCAATCCGGGCAGTTTCCGGATTTTCAGCCTGGATAGCCGGGGTCTCTACCGATGGTGGAGTTGGACACTGTCTGCTGTCCACCTCTCCTGCGGCTTCTGAGGGTTGGTCTTCGGCATAAATGGTCAGCAGTTTAAAAGACCGGAGGAAAAGCTCTGAGGTATCGAACTCATCCTGGATACAGTCGAGGGTATCCATCATCACCCGATCTCTGAATTGTTCATTGCTTAAATAAATAAATCGGGCTTGTTCATCTTCAAAATCCCTTTTCAGAATGTTGAAATATCCGCTCAGAATTTCTTCTGTGTTGGGCATCACCTTGGGGGAACAGAACATAAACACATACTTTTTTCCGGGGAAATAGATTTTCATAGCCAGGTAAGCCCTCAGGAGTCCTTTGATTACCCGGTTTCTCGTATCCGTTTTTGCCCCGAAATTGATGCCATTTTCATGGAATGTGACATTGGCCACATAGATGGTATCTTCCTGATCAATTCCCAGCACATCAATTTCCGTTTGCCGGATGGTATGCTCAAATCCGGTTTTGAATATTTCAACAAATGCCGGATGCCTTTGAATCCTTTCAAACTCAAGGGAGGAAAGTTCCAGGTGCTCAGGATTGGTCACCCAGTTACCGGATGGCTTCCAGTTAATCTGGACAATAGAACAATGTTTTACGTGTCGGAGGTAACTGTAAACCAATGATTCACCAATGTCAATTTTCATTTCAAAGAGTTGAGTGTTTTCCTAATTGTTTAATGCCTACTAAAAATAGGATGAAATATCAAGAGTAGCAAAAAATTTGTGTAAAAATGGGAAAAAAATTCCAAAATAAACGTAGAGGCTGTCACAAAGGACAGCCTCTACATTTATTCGATTAATCTGGTAGTTACGGATTTTGTTGGTCCTTAATGGCCGGATTGGCATCCAACTCAGCTTTCGGGATCAGGAATTGCCAGAGGTTGTCACCTGCCGGCACATTCATCACCACAGCCAGTGAAAGGTTGTGATTGGAACCGGAACGGTCAAGCGGAGCATTGGTTCGTTTCAGATCAAGGAAACGGAAACCTTCACCCCACAACTCAATCCTTCTTTGGAGAAGGATTTCATTAATCAGGTCGGTTCCGGTCTTGGTTGATTTTACATATTGCGGATTGCGGTTGCTCGCCAACAGGAAGAGCACATCCTGTGCTTCCGCATTTTTACCCTGACGGGCCAGCGCTTCTGCTTCGATCAGGTACATTTCGGCGCAACGCATATAGACGACATCTCCCACACTGCTGGTAGCCATATCCAATGAAGTACCATTGGCCAAAAATTTCCTGTTCATATAAGGCGCCAGGGTGAAGGTGGTAGGCAGGGTAATGGCCGGTCTTTTCGGATCAAGAATCCAAAATTGTTTTCTGACATCGGTGGCAGGAATCTGATCGTACAATGCTTTGCTGATTTTCTTCGGATTACCCCGGATGTTGGTGGAACTGAAGTTGAAAGACATGTAGGCGAAGAAAGAATAAAAATAGGTAGTCTGATCGGCAATCTGTGTCGATCCCCACATCCACTCAGGATTGGTCGTCGAATTGTATCCTTCCAGTTGTTGTGCAGCACTCATGAACTTATATCCCTGCCGGGCTTCATTGGCATATTTGGCGGCATCGGCCCAGTTTTGCTGGGTCAAAGCTACCCTTGCTTTAATACCTTTGACAGTCTGAACATCAAAATGCGATTTGTTGCTGCGCGCAGTGGCACCGTTCAGGTAATATACAGCGGAATCAAGGTCCTGGTTTACCTGTTTGTAGACATTTGCCACCGATTCGCGAGGCAGGCCTTCGGTAGTATTTGTGGTCATGATTGGAACTCCCCACTGGTCATTGGCAGTAGTTGCATCATATCTTTTGGCAAACAACTGAACCAGCATGAAATGTGACCAACCGCGGTATGCCAGCGCTTCTCCCTTGATCGCTTTCTTTTGGTCTTCAGGGCCTTCTGCTTTGTCAACATTGTGTATGATCATATTGGCGTTGGCAATGATCCGGTAATAAAAACGATAGATGAAATAGGGATTGCGATGGGTAGCATTGCGGTGCATGGTCCAGGTATAGGTATTGTTGAACCAGCCATTTCCGGTGGAATGCATAACGAGGTCTTCCCCGAACATATCCATATGGATATTAATAGATGCCTGACCTGCCTCATCCTGGTTGCTCCATTGCATGTACATGGACCGGTGGATGCCGTTGAGCGCCATCATGGCATTGGTGGTGGTGGCGAAGGCTGAAGTTTCAGAAACTGCGCTGGTTGGAACGGTTTCCAGAAAATCTTCCTTGCACGCTACCAGTGAGAGAACCATCAAACCCGTAATCAGTATTTTCGATAATATATTTTTCATAGCAGCATCAAATTAAAAAGTTAAGTTTAATCCGAAAGAGATGATTCTTGTCGGAGTATAAGTATTTGAGGTAACGCCGTCAAAAGATTGCTGCACCGACATTCCTTTGCGGGCGCTGAACAACCAGAGGTTTTCTCCACTCGCGAACAGCCTGCAATTGCTCATATCGATTTTCTTCATCAACGATGTGGGAATAGTATAGGATAATGTCACCGATTTGATGTTCAGGTAGGAAGCATCTGTCAGCCAGCGGTCTGAAGCTGCAGAAAAATAGGTACGGTTCGTGCTGTTCCCGTCCATCCTGGGTACATCCGTGATATCTCCTTCTTTCTGCCAGCGTTTCAGCATGTCGGTATGAATGGCATTGCCATAATTCCCCGGATCCATCAATGATGCATAGGTGCCATCATAGACCTGGCCACCAAGCTGGTAAGTGAGCATGACCTGCAAATCAAAATTACCATAGCTGAACTCATTGGTCACACTTCCGAAGAGATCCGGAATGGCAGATCCTGCATAGTGGTAATTGGCTTTGTTGGTATTGTAGGTAAATGTATCGGTCCCTGCGATTTTGTAATCGAGGATTCCGGTGGAAGCAGGATTCGCATCAAATGCAGCCTTATCGGTGGCATAATTGGTCGGGTTAGCGCGGTACAATGCCCGGCCATCTTCAGGATTGACACCCTTCCATTCCCGGAGCCAGTAGTCATACAACGAATGTCCAACCATCAACTTCTTGGTACCGGAAATAATTTCTGTCTGCGGAAGTTTGGTGAATTCATTTTTAAATGCAGTGGCATAAGCCGATAAGGTCCAGTTGAATTTGTTCGATTTTATGATATCGACGGAGATGTCGGCTTCAATACCCCTGTTGTACAGCGTGCCCACATTTTCATCCCTGCTGGTGATCCCACTTGAAAGCGGCTTCGGAACAGCAAAGAGCAGGTTGGACGACTGGCGGTGGAAAAACTCAACCGTTCCACGGATCCTTTTGAGAAGACCAAATTCAAGGGCTACGTCGAAGTTGGCATTTTGCTCCCATACCAATTCTTCGCTTTTGAGAGAATTCTGAAGTGCACCCGCTTCATAGGCATTGTTGTAGTCGAGACCATAAAGCGCCTGCCAGGCATAATTACTGATACCGCTGTCATTACCAACCTGACCGTAAGAAGTCCTGATTTTCAGCAAATCAACAAATGGCAAAGACTGGATGAAACTCTCCTTGTCAAGACGCCAGGCAGCGCTCACCGACCAGAAGTTACCCCAGCGGACATCTTTGAAAAACTTGGAAGAACCATCACGACGGAAGGAAGCAGATGCAAAATATTTATTGTCAAAGTTATAGTTCACCCTGGAGAAATAACCTTCCGAATGGTATTCACTGGTATAGGATGTCAGTTCGTTGGTTGTGGTGAAGTTGATCAGCTCGATGTTACCGTCAACCACGAGCCCCTGCCTGAAACCATACAAATATTTGTACTTGTAGGCATAGGATTCGTGCGCCAGCAAGGCATCAAAAGCATGCCTGCCAACCGATTTGTTATAGGTTAACAATTGATTGAAGGTATTGGTGGTGGTGAGCTCGCTGTTTTTTCCACCACGACCGGCTGGTGAACCATCACCGACGATTTTATTGTCGAACCTGTTGTAACGGTAATTATAGAGGGAAGTGGCAAAATTAGCCGTGAATTTGAATCCATTCAGAAAAGAGATATCCACATAGGTTTTCCCATCCAACTGGCTTCTTTCCGCATTTCTGACATTGAGCAGGGTTTCAGCTACCACATGGCGGCCAACGCTGGCTCCTGCCGGACGAGCGGGGATACTGTACTGGGAAAGGTTACCCAGGTCATAAATTTTATCCCCGTTGGCATCCAGAAGATAATCTCCGGTTGTTGGATTGTGGGCATACACCGGATAAATCGGACCAATATTTCTGGCAAAGAAGAAGGGATTCACATATCCGGTAGAACTTCCCGTATCTGTTTCATTGGATTCAGAATTCGTTCCTGATAAATTCAAACCGGTTTTGAGCCATTTTTCAGGTTGGACATTAACGTTGATCCTGGCGGTAATGCGTTCAAAATCAGATCCAATCATGAAACCTTCTTCATTGGTGTACCCCAACGAAGCAAAATAATCGCTCTCTTTGGTTCCGCCACCGTAACTGACATTGAAATCACTTCTTTTGCCTGTCCGTTTAATGGGTTTGTACCAGTCAAGATCATCCGCATAACCGGGGAGTATGCTGGCATCAGGATTGATCTTCCCATCAACACCAACAATCGCATTATCCGGCACATTGAAAATGTTGTATCCCAGCATGTACTTGATGCCATTCACCCCGGAAACCAATCCGGAAGCGCGCTGATTGGCCACCTCCAGCGTCGGTTTGTTGGAGGTTACATAATAGAGCTGGTTGCGGTATGCTTCCCACATCAGCGGATAATAATCGAAGGCATCCACCCTGTCATACTCCGGAATAGCCCTTTCTGAGAAACCCTGGGTCAGCTTGATGTTGAAGGTGCTTCTTCCGGCTGCACCCTTTTTGGTGGTGATCAGAACAACCCCATTGGCCGCTTTATTCCCGTACAATGCAGATGAAGCCGCATCCTTCAGAATGGAGATGGTTTCAATATCATCGGAATTGATGTTGGAAATGTTTCCGGAAAAGGGCACTCCATCCACAATATACAACGGATCGTTCGATGCATTTACCGATCCGAATCCACGGATACGAATGGACTGACCTGAGCCTGGCTGTCCGGTACCGGAGCTGACCTGAACACCTGACATGGCGCCTTCGATCGCTTTGGAGATATTGGTCACCGGACGGGCAGCAATCTTTTCACTGCCGATCTGGGTTGCAGCCCCGGTAAAAGAACCTTTCTTGGCTGTTCCGTATGCCACGGCAATGACTTCTTCAATGCCGATGACATCTGGCTCCAGCGCAACATTCATCACCGTACCAGAAATCGCCATTTCAGCCGATTTCATTCCAACAAAAGAGAACACAAGGGTTTTTGCATTCTGCGGGACGTCCAGCCGGTATTTACCATCAACACCGGTTACTGTTCCCACAGAAGTTCCCTTAACCACCACAGTCGCGCCGGGGATTGGCTGATTATTCCCGGCTTCAGTAATAGTCCCGGAAACCTGCCTCACCTGCGCCTGTAACACCTGTATGGCCAACAGACCAATACAGCATAACGTCAGTAAAAACTTTTTCATAGAGCAGTTTAAAAAATAATAAATAATTAATTTTTGATTTGGGGCTAATAATAATTTTTTTTTCAATACCTGCAACTTAACAGTTACAGATTTATGTTGAAAATTGTACAATAGCTGATTTTTTGGCAGATTCAGCCGCTATTTCTCCCAGAATTTTTCCCCGGTGCCACTATCGTGGTTTACTTTCCTGGCCAGTACAAACAAATAATCGGAAAGACGGTTGATGTATTTCAGGATGACCGGATCTGTGCTTACTGTTTCATTCAGTCTGACAATGGCCCGTTCTGACCGTCTGCAAACCGTACGTGCAATATGACAGGCAGCTGAAGTGAAATTACCTCCGGGCAGGATGAAATTCCTGATGGACCCTTGAAGGATATTCTTGCGGCGGGTTCAAAGTTTTTAACTGTCGGATCGGTGGCACCTGATCTACCATATGCAAGTCTATTAGATAATGATTTCTTTCTAACAACTCAAGGTTGGCTG
>DAIDJX010000121.1 GCA_027451165.1 Prolixibacteraceae bacterium
TGCCACCGAACAGTGCGCGGCACAGACGCCTCAGCTGCGCGAACTCCGCCCCGGACACGAAGTCTCCTGCTGGAACCCGCAGGAAACCAAAGGTATCTAAACAGCTACATAACCTGTTCAAGATAAAAAAGAAAAAAGTGATGTATAAAAACCAGGACCGCGACATAGGTCAAAAACCATTTGATGCCGGTTTGTTTCAGCCCCGGATAGTCCGACTGTTCAATTTCCCTTACGGAGATCAGCGCCATCACAGGCGACCGTAAAAACCCGATCAGGACGGCCGATGCTGCATGAAGGCCAAGTGTATTGGAAAACCAGTCGATGGTAATTCCGAGGAGAAAGGAAAGCAATAACACCTGGTAACGAGGCATGGATATCGGAAGCAAAAGAATAAACAAGACATAGATATAGGGATTCAGAAACCCTCCAAGATGAATCTGGTTGAGTATCAACACCTGCAGTAAAACAAATGCTGCAAACATCAGCGGATATTTAATCCAGGCCTTCATCATTACTGTTTCTCTTCAGTATCAACTCAAGTTCTTTATTCCTGTTGTTTTCAATCACCTCTACCCAGGAAAGGGCATTAAAATCAAGGAAAAGTTTTACGGCAATGGTATAGAAACTGGAACCACCTTCCTTGTCTACCGTTTCTATGGTTCCCAATGGAATACCTTCCGGGAAGGTAGCAGAGAAACCGCTGGTGATGATGGTATCCCCCGGGAAGACATTAACATGGAACGGGATATCACTGAGGTACACCTTCCGGGAATCTTTTCCATCCCAGGAAAGGGTGCCGAAGTAATTGTTCCTTGCGATTTTTGCTGAAATATTCCATCTTACATTCAGCAGGGACATCACGGAGGAATAGGAAGGCGTCACATTGGTAACCATTCCTACCACCCCGTCAGCACAGATAACGCCCATTTCAGGCTTGATGCCATCTTTGGACCCTTTGTTCAGGGTGATGTAATTTTGAAGCCTGTTGACTGAATTGCTCACCACCTTGGCTGAAATATAGATATACTGGAATTCACTGTTTTGATACCCTCTGAGGGTATCGGGGATGAAACGCACTGTTTTCGGAATTCCCACCAGTTTTCTCAAACGGGCATTTTCCTCTGCCAGTTGCCTGTTTACGGTTGAAAGACGGAAGTATTCAGTAACCCTGTTGTATCGGTTGTATACATTCCCGGTGAACTGACTGGACGAGTTAAGAAACCTGGACTTCTGGTAATTGTTGTAGTTGAAGACAAAAACCAGTGAGATAATTTCCAGTAAAACAAACAGGAAAATCACATGATTCCTGAGGATAAACCGGTAGAGGTCTCTCATCGTCCGTTCAGCACAGTTACCTGATCAGAAAGGGGAACTTATCCACATTCTTGAGGGCGATTCCGGTACCCCTTACTACTGCCCTGAGTGGGTCTTCGGCTATGTTGAAGCCGATTCCGATCTTATTAAACAATCGCTTGTCAAGCCCGCGGAGAAGAGAACCGCCCCCTGCCAGCCAGATGCCATTTTTAACAATATCGGCATAGAGTTCCGGAGGCGTTTGTTCCAGGGCGCTCATGATGGCTGCATCGATTTTTGCAAGGGATTTCTCCAGACAATGAGCAATTTCCTTATAGGTTACAGGCACTTCGATCGGCAGAGCTGTCATCTGGTTAGGCCCCTGTACCACGAAATCTTTGGGAGGATTGTCGAGTGTAGAAATGGCAGCCCCCACCTGAATTTTAATTTCTTCAGCTGTCCGCTCCCCGATTTTTATGTTATGCTGGTGACGCATATACTCCATGATATCGGCAGTCAGGTCGTCGCCGGCAATCCGGATGGATTTGTTGGTGACAATGCCGCCGAGGGAAATCACGGCGATTTCGGTGGTACCACCACCGATATCGACTACCATATTTCCTTCCGGAGCTTCCACATCCAGACCAATACCGATGGCAGCGGCCAAAGGTTCATAAATCATATACACCTCGCGGCCTCCTGCATGTTCGGAAGAGTCGCGAACCGCCCTGATTTCCACTTCGGTGCTCCCGGAAGGGATACAGACCACCATTTTAAGCGCCGGCGAAAAGAGTTTGGATTTTGGGGTGATCATTTTGATCATACCCCGGATCATCTGCTCAGCAGCGTTAAAATCAGCGATTACCCCGTCACGCAACGGCCTGATGGTCTTCAGGTTGGCATGAGTTTTCCCCTGCATCTGGCGTGCTTTTTCGCCGATGGCCACCAGCCTGTCGGTTTTTATATCAATGGCGACGATCGAAGGTTCATCAACGACAATTTTATCGTTGTGTATGATGATGGTGTTGGCAGTTCCTAAATCAATGGCGATTTCCTGAGTAAGAAAAGAAAATAATCCCATATTGATAACAGATTCTAAATAATCAATTAATGTCTGAAATGACGTCTTTTGGTAAAAACCATGGCAATTCCGAACTCATCGCAGGCAGCGATAACCTCATTGTCACGGATACTGCCTCCCGGTTGAACAATATACTTTACCCCGAAGGCATTAGCAGCTTCCACGCTATCCCGGAAAGGGAAGAAAGCATCGGAAATCAGCACGGCATCTGACATTTCCGGTCCGCTTTTTTGCAGGAAGCGGGGGATGGTCAGCCAGCGAAGGCTATCGAGCCGGTTGGGTTGCCCCATACCAGCCCCGGTGAGCCAGTAAGACCCATCGGAATTACGGTTTACCAAAGCTATAGCATTGCTCTTCAGATGTTTACATGCCATAACCCCAAACCTGGCCAGGTTCAGCTTTTCTTCATCAAAGGCACAGGCAGTAACCTGGTGGAATTCCCCGTCCATCCCTTCATCTTCATCCTGAATCAGAAGTCCTCCGCTGATGGAACGGATGACCTTTTCGCCGGCAATTTCCGGCCGAACCGGTGTCACCAGTACCCGCAGGTTTTTCTTTTTGGACAGGATATCAAGGGCTTCCGGAGAATAGGAAGGCGCTATGATAATTTCGATGAATTTCTTGTCAAACCAGGCCGCAATGGTTGCATCAACTCCGGAAGAAAAGCAGACAATTCCACCATAGGCAGAAACAGGATCGCCCGCCCAGGCCAGCTCCAAGGCTTCCATTGGGGTGGAAGCTACTGCCAGTCCGCAGGGGTTCAGGTGCTTGACCACTGAGACGGCGCATTTTCCTTCCGGTGACGCCACAGAATGAAAGGCTTCACTTGCCGACTTCCAGGCAGCATCCGCATCCAGCATGTTGTTGTAGGAGAGCTCTTTCCCCTGCAATACCTGCGACCCTGCAAGGGTAATTGCAGAAGTGGAATTGGAAAAACGGAAAAATGTAGCGCTTTGATGTGGGTTTTCCCCATATCGTAGCGTTTGACCATTGTTAAGACTAATTCTCCTCGAGGCCGGATCTTCCCCGTTAAACCAGGAAAAAATGGCGGAATCGTAGTGGGAACTTACGCCAAAAGCCCGGCTTGCAAACCACTTCCGATCTTCAGGGGAAGATTCCCCGTTCTTACTGTTCAAAAGATCCAGCAATGGAAGATATTCCTGTTGAGAGGCTACAATCAGCACATCGGCATAATTTTTTGCTGCTGCCCTGATCAGTGAAATGCCGCCAATATCAATTTTTTCCACAATGTCCTGCGCTGTGGCTCCTGAAGCAACCGTAGCCTCGAAGGGATAAAGATCAACGATGACCAGGTCAATTTCCGGAATATCAAAGCTGGCCATCTGTTCGCAATCACCTTCATGGTCACGTCGTGCCAGAATTCCACCAAAGATCTTCGGGTGCAGGGTTTTAACCCTACCCCCCAGTATGGAAGGATAACCGGTCAGATTTTCCACCGCTTCTACAGGAACCCCCAGAGAGGCAATAAATTGCTGAGTACCGCCGGTGCTGATCAGTTGAACGCCCAGGCTGTTCAGTTTCAGTACAATTGCATCAAGGTTTTCCTTATGGTATACCGAAACAAGTGCCTTCTTAATTTTTTTATTATCAGCCATTTATTTTTTTCTGAATAGTTTGCAAAGATATTAAAACAGCTCACATGCGCGCCGTTCTATACCAATTATTAACAAATTTCTTGCTCCTTTTCCAACGCTTTGGTTAGTTGGATAAAATCCTCAACCGTCAATTGTTCTGCTCTTTGCATGGCAAATTCTTCGGGTACCTGCCATCCATATGGTTTCAGGGCATTCGACAGCATTTTGCGTCGCTGGTTAAAGGCAGCTTTTACTACCCTGAAAAAAAGCTGCTCGTCACAATCCAATGCTTGCCGCTCATTTCTGGTCATTCTGATGACAGCCGATTTTACCTTGGGCGGGGGCAAAAAAAGATGTTCCCCCACCGTAAAAAGGTATTCCAACCTGTAGAAAGCCTGCAGCAATACACTTAAAATGCCATAGGTTTTGGATCCCGGGCCATGACATATACGTTCCGCAACCTCCTTCTGCACCATACCAACCACTTCCTGCACCAGATCCCTGTTATCCAGAACTTTAAAAAATATCTGGGAGGAGATGTTGTACGGGAAATTCCCGATGATGGCCATTGGTTCCCGAAATAATTCCTTCAAATCCATCCGGAGAAAATCCCCGCGGATGATGAAAAGATCTTTGCCGGCAAACCGTTTTTCGAGATATTCTACTGATTCACCATCAATTTCAACGGCGCGCAGGTCAATTCCGGGGATCTCCAACAGCCATTGTGTCAGAACACCCATTCCGGGCCCCACTTCAATCACATGGCGCCAACGCTGAGTATCCAGCGCTTCCGTGATACGCCGGGCTACCTGCGGATCTTTCAGAAAATGCTGGCCCAGGTGCTTCTTCGCCTTTACTGTATTGTTTTCCACTGCTTTGGATTATACGGTTATCTGCTATTTTTGCCGTTCCTGAATCAAAGGTTTTGTTAATTTTGCACTCCTGACCGGCTGGAGCAACAATTGCAATCCTGACAGGTAAAATTAACAATTTTCCTTACCGGTTCCGGCAGTTTACTAACATTCGTACCATTGAAAAAAAAGGTCTTAAACACAGCGAAATATCTGTTGTTCTTCGGAGCCGGCGTGACCATCTTCTGGCTCATATACAAAGATCTGGATATCGGCATGCTTCGGTCGGTACTGAAAAATGATCTGAATTACACCTGGGTATGGATTTCCCTGGTTATTGGGATACTAAGCCATATCAGCAGATCCATCCGTTGGATATACCTTATCGAACCGATGGGCATCAAACCCGGACTGAAAAACACGTTCATGTCGGTGATGTTTGGTTACCTGATGAACCTGGTGCTCCCCAGAATGGGAGAAATTTCCCGGTGCGGGGCAATGGCCAAATATGAAAAGGTGCCCTTTATGAAACTGGTGGGCACAGTGGTTACCGAAAGGATTATTGACGTTATTGTGCTACTGCTTTTTACCCTGATAGCCCTGCTGTCGCAGTTCGGTTTGATCGTGCAGCTTTTCAGGAATAATCCGGCTATGAAAGAAAATGCCCTGCGGATGGTGACTTCTCCGTGGCTGATTATTTCCTTCCTTCTGATCATCTTGCTGTTGATCCTTTTCAGGAAGAGGATCGCCCGGACTCAGCTTTTCCGGAAAATGGAGCAGACACTTGGCCATCTCCGTGAAGGGCTGATGTCGGTGAAGTATGTGAGAAAGAAAGGGGCGTTTATTTTTCATTCCGTCCTGATTTGGTTTCTCTATTTTCTGATGTTGTACTGTTCCTTTTTTGCCTTTGATTTTACTTCCGGTTTGTCGCCCTTTGCTGCCCTCACCACTTTTGTGATGGGGAGTTTCGGAATGATTGCCCCGGTACAGGGAGGACTGGGAACCTGGCATTTCATGACCAAAGAATCGCTTGCCCTGTATGGGATATCCAATGAAAACGGCATCATTTTCGCCTTTGTGGCACACTTCGTAAATACCCTGCTGGTCATTGTCCTGGGATTGATTTCCATGCTGCTGTTACCACTGCTCAACAGGGAAAAATGAAACTGATGACGGGAGGCAGTGGACACGAGGCATTTATAGCCCGCCGGTTGTTCAGGGATAAGGAAAGCAGCCACCACCTTTCCCGGAAAATAATCCTTATTGCTCTCGCAGGAATCGCACTGGGAATTATGGTCATGATTATGGCTGTTGCCGTTGTTACCGGCTTCAAAAAGGAGGTAAGCGAAAAAGTGACCGGGTTTGGTTCTGACATTATCCTGATGAGTTACGATTCCAACCTCTCGTTTGAGACTGCACCGGTAAACGCTTTCCCGGAGTTTCTTCCGGATCTGGGAAAGATGGACAATGTTGCCTCCGTACTGCCTTTCGCCACCAAACCCGGCGTTATCAAAACCCGCGATAATCATCTTGGAGTGGTCATGAAAGGGGTAGACAGGGGCTATAACTGGTCATTTTTCCAAAAACATATGCTCAATGGAAAGATTCCCGATATCTCTGCCGACAGGTCGACCGAAGTCATCATTTCCGAAAACATCAGATCCAGGTTGTCACTGCAAACCGGCGATCCACTTTTTATCTATTTTGTAAACGGGAAAGAAATGATTCCCAGGATCAGGCAGTTCCGGATCAGCGGGATATACAGAACCAATCTCCAGGAATTTGACGATCTTTTTGTTTTGGGGGATATCAGGCAGGTTCAGCAGATCAATGGGTGGGATTCGACCCGCGTCAGTGGTTTTGAAATCAGTTTGCATGATCTGAAAGACATGGAGAACACCCTGAACAAAGTGACAGGCCGGGTGATCAGTTATGGGAAAGACCCTGAAAGCACGATGCGGACCCTTAGCATAAAACAAAAGTACCCCCAGATTTTTGACTGGCTTTCCGTCCTTGACATGAATGTCTGGATTATCCTGACTTTGATGGTACTGGTGGCCGGTTTTAACATGATTTCCGCATTGCTGGTGCTGGTACTGGAACGGGTCAGCATGATCGGCACGTTGAAAGCCATGGGCAGTACAGACAAAAGCATACGGAAGATCTTCTTTTATCTGTCTGCTTTTCTCATTTCAAGGGGCATGATTTGGGGAAACCTGCTGGGCATTGGCCTGGTGCTGATCCAGAAATATTTCCGGCTGCTGTCTCTTGACGCGGCATCGTATTACATGGATTATGTCCCGGTCAATGTATCGCTGCTTCAGATTATTCTGCTTAATGCCGGCGCATTGGCCATTACGATGGCCATGATGCTGATTCCCGGAATTTTCATCAGCCGGATAGCCCCGGACAAATTATTACGCTTTGACTGAAAACCTTCAGGAGAAAAAGTGGGTTCCGCTGATCAGAAAAGCCCTGTCGCGGCCCCTGCCCGGAGCTTCTGCCCACATACGTATGCTACCTCCGGGCAGGAGTTTTCCTTCACCGGATCAATGGCCGGAAGGGCTGAAAACCAGCAGTGTACTGATTTTACTATATCCGGAAAATGAAGAGATTTACTGCTGTTTGCTGAAAAGACAGCCTTATCTCCGGAATCATGGGGGGCAAATTGGTTTTCCCGGCGGACGAATGGAAGAAGGGGATAAATCCCTCCTGCACACAGCATTAAGGGAATGCCGGGAAGAAATCGGGGTAGCGACCGGTGAGCAAAATATTCTTGGATCACTGTCTACCCTTTATGTTTCTGTGAGCGGATTCCTGATCCATCCCTTTGTCGCCTGGCTTCCTTCCAAGCCCTGTTTCTCCATTGATTTTCAGGAAGTAGAGAAACTGCTCTTTCTGCCGGTGCAGACCTTTTTACAGGAAGACAGGTTAATGAAGGCAATTGTTGAAACATACACCGGGTCTTTGGAAGTACCGGCCTGGGAACTGGAAGGTGAAATCATCTGGGGGGCAACAGCAATGATTTTAGCCGAGTTTTTTGAAATGCTGAAGCAGCAACCGGAAGAATAAGCGATAACGATCCCCCGTTTCAGCGATCAATCATAGAAAGACCAGGAAACCCCCAACCGGAAAGTAGCTTTATTCATGGGGTAGTGAAGGGCGGTAAAATATTTTCTTTCCAGAAAGAGAGATCCGGCATTCAGGTATTGGAAAAACACACGGGTACGTTTCAGTTTGAGGTTAGCAAAAAGATCCATGTAGGGATAATTACCCAGCTTTTTGCTGTTTTGCAGGTAAAATAACCCGGTTGCCGGTTGGTAAGCGTCAGCATAATAGGCAGTATTATAGCGCACATCAGCGCCTAATTGCATGAACAGTACTTTAGACAGCACCATATCGAAACTGAGCACAGCCCGGGCCGACAGATCCGGAAGGTGGACATAACGGGGGGCAGACGCTTTCTGCCAAAGAATTTGTGTCTGCAGGTTTAATTTTTTCCAGTGGAAATCCTTGTTCAGGTAGGCAGATAGAATCAGCAGTTCACTTTTGGTTTGGGCCGGTATTCCCAATGTATCGTGGTAGATATAATTGTTAAACAGGGAATAGCGGGCCCCGGCTTCCAGGAGATGAACCGGGGAAGCAAAGCGGAAAGCTGCATTCATGATTTGCTCATTGGCAAAATCGTTTTCCCATTTTACCCGGTTGGAGAAATAACGTTGCTGAAAGAAATCAGGAGCACGGTTCCAAAGGTTACCACTGATGCGGATGTTCGCCAGGGAATCTTTTCCGAAGCGGATAGGTTTGGCGATGGTTCCGTTGATCTCAGTCTGGCCGCCCTTAATCCCGGTAAAATATTGTTTCCCGTCGAAGTTCCAGTTCCAGAATCTCCCGTTTTCCCTGAAAACTCCACCCCCGAAAAAAGCATTGGAATAATTTTGGGAATCCCTGCGCGGAGTTGGCCCCATAAAAAAGCTACCGTCGAAATCACCCGGATGGAAAGGAAATACAGGTTTTTCATAGCCGGGGGCTTCCATTGAAGTTTTAACCATTTCGATACCAGCGAACGCCCTTTTGCCAAAACTGAATTTTCGTTGTGCAGATTCGTACAATTTCAATTGAACCTGGTTGGTTACCACATTAAACCGGACTGAGTCATTAGAATAATTCTGGTTCATCCAGGAATTCTTAAAAAAGGAAGAATTATCCATTTCCCCACCTTCGTTAAAGAGACGGGTATTGTTCGAGATTTGCAGGGTGTAAAGAATTCCGGCCTGAGGTAAGAAGATGGATTTGGATTCATCGTCAACTCCTTCCTCCCTGGTACCCAGCCGGTATTCAGCATTCGCAAACCAGGTGCTGTTCCTGTAGGTAGAAGAAGCATCAGTTAGGTTCATGACAATCCATTCCGGTTCAACCGTCAGCAAGTCATCATCGTTGGAAACTCCACCCGGTTCCTGGTTGTAAACCCGGTTAAAGATGAAACCGCCGTAAATGGAAAGGGCATCCCTGTTATAGGAAGAGTAAAGGGTAATGAAATGGTTTTTATTTTCCTGGTATTTGTATTGCCCCTGCGACTTGGCCTGGTCGTAACGGAAGGTCAGGTTCA
>DAIDJX010000122.1 GCA_027451165.1 Prolixibacteraceae bacterium
AGGCAGGAACCAACCCTGATATTTACCCTTTCAGTTGAAAAATTTCCGCAAGTAATTGATTTATTGGTTCAACTTAATATCTGCCGAAAGGTGGAATGGGAAAAGTATGTTCAGGAAAGAACAAGTTATTTTTAAATTTTAAAACTTAAAGCAATGAAAAACAAGAATTTAAACATGGTTTGGATGGCTGTGGCTATCCTGTTGATTTCAGTGATCATTTCCCCGGCACAAAGAGGATTCCGGGGCGGTAATGGTAATTATTGCTGTTACAACATTCCCGGGTTAACGGAAGAACAAAAATCCGGCATATTAAAGCTGCAGCAGGAGCATAGAACGGAAATGCAGCAAATCCGGGATACCTGGAGAAGATCGGCTACTCCCGAAGGACGGGAGGCTCACCTTGCCCTTGTCAGTCAAAAAATGAATGACCATAGGAATGCTGTCAGAAGCTTGCTGAATGAGGATCAAAAAGCTGCATTTGGCAATACGCAAAGGAGAGGACTGGGAAATTTTGAAAAAGGAAACAGTAACGGGAAGAGAAACACCGGTATGCGTTGTGCAAATGGCGGACAGGGGTGGAGACACTGGTACGGATGGTCAGTTAACAATTGAATACATATTTAAAAATCTAAAAGTCATGTGTTTATGCATCGACTGCATTTAACAATTATCAATTTTTAAAACAACAGTATCATGAAACAGAAAATGTTTTTCGGGTTAGTGACAGTTTTCACCCTGTCTCTTTTTATCGCGGCTTGTTCTGAAGGGATTGACAATGCAAGCGAAGATCTTGCCCTGGAACAAAAAAGCGCTGCTTTGGCTGCATTGGATTGTCCGGTGTGTAATTTCAACACAGTTCTGACTGAAAAGGAAATTGAAGGACTACTGTGGATGAGGGAGGAAGAAAAGGTGGCCAGAGATGTCTATCTGACATTCTATCAGTTATATGGTAGCCTGGTATTCAAAAACATCGCAAAAAGTGAGCAGGCCCATATGGATGCGATTTTATATCTGATCAATGGCTATAAACTTACTGATCTTGCATCTGCTGAAATCGGGAAATTTACTCCGGGGTTCCAGGCTATTTATGACGGCCTGATTGCAGAAGGTAAAAAAGGATTAAAAGAGGCTTTACAGGTTGCGGTGAAAATTGAAGTGATGGACATTGCAGATCTGCAGACGAGCGTTTCAGAGACTAAAGTTCCCAATTTGGTAAGGGTTTACAATAACCTGATGGCTGCATCCAAGAATCATCTGAAGGCCTTTAATTTTAATCTGTCAAAGTTTTAAAGCTTTGTTTATCAATTGAACAGAGAGGTTGTTGGTTGATGGCAGCCTCTCTGTTTTTTTTAATTAATGATTGCAGGTATGGTCGTGACTGTGGTGGTGCTCATGCTGTTGACAGCTTTCCCCGCTGTCAGACAATTGACCGACAAGGAACTGTTTTACGGCCTCCGTGGCGTTTCCTGTACAACCCCTTAAGACCTCAATTCCATGGGCATTCAATACATTGATGGCTCCGTTTCCAATACCGCCTGCCAGCATCAGTGTCACCCCCTGTGCTGCCAAAACAGACGAAATATTGGATTTACATCCACATCCCTGCTCTGAATTGATGGTTTGAATATTGACTATTTCATTTGAGTCAGAAACCGTATAGACACTGTACATGTCACAATGACCAAAATGGTTGTCTATCTGGTTGTTAAAAGTAACCGGTAATGCGATTTTTTTCATTATTCTTCAATATTTAATTGTGAAATTTCGTCTTTTATACTGACCAATTCATCCGGCCCATAGCGGTTGCATCCGTCGCATTTGATATGGTTCTCCATCCCTTCAATTAACCGGAAACAACGCCTGCATCTGAACCATTCTTTGTCAAATTCAATATTCCCGCCACTGATCAGAATGGCTTTTCCTTCTGTAAATGCCATAGCTATCTTCTGAAGCGCCTTGTTATAAATTCTGGTAAAGGTAGGCCGGGATACATTCATCAGGTCAGATGCTTCGTCCTGCGATAAATTGTCGTAATTAACCAGTTTAAAGGCTTCATATTCATCAAAGTGCAGGATGACGGATTCTGATTCACAGATTGCTATTCCGAATGGTTTGAAACCATACATTCTGGGTGGTGTAAATACCTTGCGGTGTTTTTCAGGCCTTGCCATATTCGTTAATTTCATGCAAAAATAATGAACGTGCGTTTATAATCCAAATATTGGATAATTTTTTATAATCCTGCGTTCATAATTATTTTATTTCTATTTTTATAGGGAATCCAATGATATGAATCTTTTAAGGAGAATCTTCCGATTTTATTACGATGGTTTTATGAGCATGACCATTGGCAGGAGTTTGTGGATGATCATCCTGGTCAAGCTGGTTATCATCTTCGCCATTTTTAAATTATTCTTTTTTCCTGATTTCCTGGGCAGTCGGTTTGACAAGCAGGAGGATAAGGCAGAATATGTGACTAAGGAACTATTAAATAAACTACCATGATATGGATCCATCATTAATTGACTGGTCGAGGGCGCAGTTTGCGCTGACGGCTATTTACCACTGGTTTTTTGTACCGCTGACGCTTGGACTTTCGTTCATTATCGCTTTTATGGAGACTATGTACATCAGAACCGGGGATGAGCATTGGAAGAGGATCACCAAATACTGGATGACCCTTTTCGGCATTAACTTCGCGATCGGTGTTGCCACCGGGATTATTCTGGAGTTTGAATTTGGCACCAACTGGTCCAATTACTCCTGGTTTGTCGGGGATATCTTCGGGGCTCCCCTGGCCATTGAAGGAATCCTTGCCTTCTTTCTGGAAAGTACTTTTATAGCCGTTATGTTCTTCGGCTGGAACAAGGTGGGTAAAAAGTTTCACCTGCTTTCCACGTGGCTGGTTGCAGCAGGCGCTAATCTCTCTGCTTTGTGGATTCTGGTGGCTAATGCCTGGATGCAATATCCGGCAGGTATGCATTTCAACCCGGACACGGCAAGGAACGAAATGGTCAATTTCTGGGAGGTGCTCTTCTCTCCGGTGGCTATCAACAAGTTTCTTCATACGGTGCAGTCGGGTTATGTACTGGCATCTGTATTTGTAATCGGGATCAGCTCATGGTACCTGTTAAAAAAGAGGGAGGAGATGCTTGCGAAAAGGAGTATGCTGGTGGCTGGTGTATTCGGACTGGTGATGTCGGTTTTTATTATCGTGACCGGTGACCATTCAGCCCGCTTGATGGCAAAGTATCAACCGGTGAAATTTGCTGCCATGGAAAATCTCTATGAAGGTCAGACCCATGCTCCCCTTGTGGCATTCGGAATGCTGAAGGTGAATGAAAGCATGGAGGAGCATAAAAAAGAAGATTTTATTTTCAAGCTGGAGATACCCAATTTCCTTTCCTATATGGCTTTTCTGGATGCCAATGCTTATGTGCCGGGAATCAAAGACCTGATTCATGGCAATCCGGAAAGGAATATCATGCCGACAACGGAAAAGATCGATAAAGGCAGGGTTGCTATAAGCGCCCTGAAAACTTATAAGGAGGCAAAAAAATCGGGAGATACTGCAAAATCTGACAGCGCCTTAACACTGTTGAATGCGAATTTTAACCACTTCGGTTATGGATTTCTAAAGGATGAACATGAAGCCATTCCACCCATCAAACTGACTTTTTATTCTTTCCGGATCATGGTCGGATTGGGCTTTTTATTTGTACTCCTGTTCATCATCTCCTTGTGGCTGGTACTTAAAAATAAAACGGCAAACAAAAAGTGGTTTTATTACAGCGCTATTTGTATGATTCCACTGGCTTACCTGGCTACCCAGATGGGTTGGATGGTGGCGGAGGTTGGCCGGCAGCCGTGGATCATCCAGGATGTCATGCCGGTTTCTGCAGCGGTTTCCAAACTAACCACCGGATCAGTTCAGGTGACCTTTGTTCTGTTTGCTATCACCTTTACTGTTCTGCTTATCGCTGATATCAAAATTTTGCTGACTCAAATCAAAAAAGGACCGAAGGAAGGAGGAACCTCCCATGTTTGAAAATTTGTCACATCTCGCTTTGCAGCAATACTGGTGGGTGATCGTATCCCTGCTGGGAGCACTGCTGGTATTCCTGTTGTTCGTGCAGGGGGGCCAAACCCTGATCTACCGTCTCGGCAAAGATGATCTCCAGAGGACCCTGCTGGTGAATGTGCTGGGCAGGAAGTGGGAGTTTACCTTTACGACCCTGGTCACTTTCGGAGGCGCTTTCTTTGCTTCTTTCCCCCTCTTTTACAGCACCAGTTTCGGAGGCGCCTACTGGGTGTGGATGCTGATCCTGTTTGCCTTTGTGATCCAGGCGGTGTCTTATGAATTCCGGAGCAAACCCGGTAACTTTCTGGGCAAACGTACCTATGAGACTTTCCTGTTTATCAACGGGTTGGTGGGAACTGTCCTGTTGGGTGCCGCTGTCTCCACTTTTTTCACCGGATCCTCCTTCTCGGTAAATGAAAATAACTTCTCTCAGTGGGAAACTCCGTTCCACGGACTCGAAGCAGCCCTGAACATCCAGAACTTATCCCTGGGACTGGCGGTATTCTTTCTTTCCAGAACCCTGGCTGTCCTTTTCTTCATTCAGAACGTCAACCATCCGGACATAATGGTACGGGCAAGGAAACAACTGTTATTTGATGCCATTCCTTTCCTGGTTTTCTTTCTGACTTTCCTGGCATTTCTTTTATTGAAAGATGGTTTTGCCGTTCATCCGCAGACAAAAGAAGTATTCATGGAGCCGTTCAAATACCTCCATAACCTGCTACAGATGCCTGTCGTCGCGATTCTGTTCCTGTCGGGGGTAGTTTTGGTACTGATCGGGATTCTGAGGACTGCCTTCTGTTTTGAAAAATGCAGTGATTACGGAATCTGGTTGTCCGGTACGGGTACTGTCCTGGTAGTTTTTTCCCTTTTCCTGCTGGCCGGCTTCAACCATACCGCCTATTATCCTTCCGTTTTCGATTTACAGGACTCCCTGACCATCGAAAACAGTTCTTCCAGCCATTATACCCTGACGGCGATGAGTTATGTCTCTCTTTTTGTCCCTCTTGTCCTGGCTTACATATTCTTCACCTGGAGGGCTTTAACCCGGAAGAGGATTGACAAAAGTGAGCTTGAACAGGAGAGTCATATATATTGAACTTGCTAAATTGAGAAGATATGTTAAAAGAAATACTTTGGCTTCTGAGTCTCCCGGTGGTCATCTATGTGACCTGGTTAGTGGTGGTTCTGGTAATGAAAAAGTACAATGAAAAGCATAAAGAGTGAATAATACATAAATTACCCGTAACTATCTTTGTGGACTTTTAAAGCAAATACCCATACTATGAATATGACAACTTTAATACTGCTGATTGCAGTGGGGCTGGTGACAGGTGTGCTGGGCGGCATGCTGGGGATTGGCGGGGGCCTGATCCTGATCCCCTCCCTGGTTTATATTTTTGGATTCAGTCAACACCAGGCCATTGGAACCAGTCTGGCCATCATGCTCCCTCCAATCGGTTTGTTTGCCGCCTATAATTATTACAAAGCAGGTCAGGTGAATCTGAAATATGCCTTGATTCTGGCGGCAGCCTTTATGATCGGCAGTTATTTCTCCTCCAGACTGGCTGTTAAAATTCCAGAGAATGTGCTGAGAAAAACCTTCAGTATCTTCCTGATCCTGGTGGCGCTGAAAATGTTTTTCTCTAAATAAGTTTCAGCCTTTTCTGCTGATATCGGTCAATGCCTGAAGATTTATCAGGCGGATATCCTTTTCATGCAGTTCGATCAAACCCTCTTTTTCGAAGTTTTTCAGCAGTTTTATGGCGCTCTCGGTCGAAATTCCCGTAAAATCCGCTATTTCTTTTCTGGACAGCAACTGAAATATTTCCGGATTCTCAGCTCTGAAGGTGTCAATGTACAGCAAAGTAGCCGCCAAACGGCCATGCATCTGCTTGTACAATACTTTTTGAAGGGTTTGGTATAGATCGTTGTTGAGTCCGGTGTATCTGTTCATCATGAGGTATCCGAATTCCCCGTTCTCCCGGATGAGCTTAGAAACAGCTTCTTTTTCAATTAGTATGGCCTGGCACTCTGTAAGGGCAAGCGCAGAGTAACTAAAAGTATGTTTGTCGAATACGGCGGATAATCCAATAAATTCACCCGGACGGAAAATCCTGATGTTAAAACTGCGGTTTGAATCTCCTTCAATGTATTGTTTGACCCAACCGGAGATCAGAAACAATACATAAGAAGCGAAAGCACCCTGTTTGGTCAGGTTATCCTCTTTCCTGAAGAGCACCTGGGTCTTGGCACTCCTGACCAGGGCTGCCTCTTCAGGATGCAGCAATTGGAAACAGGGCGCCTGAATATCACAGATATAATCTTGGTCGGTTTCCAGAATAGTTCTCATTGTCATAATTTGAAGGCAAAATTAATCCAAATCAAGAAAAGTTCAGGAGATGTGTAATATAATCCGTTGTCTCAATACCAATTATTTGAATTTTCGTATCTTGTATTGACTTAAAAACCAAGACCATGAACATCAGTTATACGATGCCGCTGACCAACGCCTGGGGCCGGATGAAAAAAGCACTGTTTCAGCCTTTTGATCTGAACAAATGGTTGAGGGTCGGGTTCACCGCTTTTCTTGCCGGACTGGTGGATTGTTCCGGGGGGGGTAACAGCAACGACCGTGATTTCGGGAAACATACCGAATGGGATGAATTCTTCCGCTTTCCGCAAACAGCCTGGGACTGGCTTACCAGTCACCCGGTATGGTTTAACCTGATTATCCTGGGTGTGATCCTTTTTATCGCCATTATCACAGTGTGTATCTGGCTGAGTGCCAGAGGAAAATTTATGTTTCTTCACAATGTGGCCAGAGATACCATGGACATCAGTAAGCCTTGGCACGAATACAGGAGGGAAGGCCATTCACTGTTCATCTGGATGTTCTTTTTCAGCTGGATTGCCGTCGCCGGAGCCATAGGGTTGATGGTTTACTTTTTCTTTAAGGCAAAGGGAATGTATTACGGAGACTTACCCCCCATTATGATTTTCTGGCAGGTGGCAGGAATGATCCTGATGTTCCTGGGATACATGGTGGTTGTGGGTTACATCAGTTTATTCCTGAATGATTTCGTAGTTCCCATGATGTATCGCGACAGGGTAGGGGTGTTCAGCGGTTGGACCCGGTTTCTGGCGCTATTTTTCCGGCATCCCCTTGCTTTTATTGGTTATGGCCTGTTCGTTCTCGGTCTATGGATTGTAGCAGTTTTTGCCATCCTATTCTTCGCTCTTTTCACCTGCTGTATCGGATTGCTCCTGCTGGTCATTCCCTATATCGGGTCAGTGGTACTGCTTCCGGTGACATACACCTTCCGTGCCCTCAGCCTGGAGTTCCTGGCCCAGTTCGGGGATGATTACAAGGTGTTCCCGAATCCTGAACCATTGACCGTGAACGAAACAGTGAGCTGATTCTGGAATTTCAGAATTTGTATTTTATTCCGAATGAAACGATCTGGGTTTCGTAATAATTCTGATATTCAGCGGTAAATCCTTCTCCTTCAATTTCCTGGTGAATACCCATCGTATTAAACACATCGGTGGCAGATAGATTTAATTCCATTTTACCTCCTGGGAATGTTTTCTTCAGTCCGATATCAAGACCTCCGCGGGCCAGTTCCCGTCCCTGTCCAATATTCCTGGCACTGAAAAAAGCGCCGGTTATGTCAATCCTCAGGTTTCCGGGGAAAATAAGCTGGTGGGTCATTTTCGTATAAAGCGGGGTATCTGTTCGTTTCGGAATAGAATAATTCTGACTGACAGGAAAAAGAATTTTCCCGGTATGGGAATATATGATATTCCTGTACCCATTTGCACTGGCTGACAGGTTCCAAATACTGTTGATTTTCTGTTCAAAAGAAATTTCCATGCCGGTGTTTGTTGCCTCCCCCAGGTTATCATATGCTTTAATGGTTATTTCACTGTGCAGGGGATCCCGGATATAAATCCTGGTATAGTAAGCATCTGTGATTTTGTGATAAACTGATGTATAAAAGGAACCTTTCTTCCACATATACTTATGGGCTATTTCCATATTTTGGGTGAACTGGGGTCTCAGTGAGGGATTCCCGATCTTCAGCAGTTCAGGATCATCATACTTTGGGAATATCCTCAGAATATCCTCGCCCGGACGGTCAATCCTCCGGTTGTAAAAAACGGAAATCCTGTTGGAAGAATTGGCTTTAAGGGTGATCCGGATATTCGGGAACAGGCTTAAATAACTGTATTGATCCTCCTTAAAATAGTCGTTGGGAGCAAATTTATACCGTATAGATGTAAATTCCCCCCTCAGTCCGGCTTCGATATCCAGTTTTTCAAACTCAGAAACCAGGTTAAGGTAAGCACCTGCCAGATCCTCATCCCATTGCGACCAATCACCAAAATCATAAATCAGTGCGGTGTGCTGAGGATTCCGGGACATCAGATAGGTAATCGGCATATGACGGAACCTTCCCTGGAACCCTGTTTCAAAACGGCCGAAAGGTAAGGGGCGGATATAGTCAGAAGCAAATAACCAGACATATTCAGGGGCGATCACATGTGTTTTATCGGTATTGATCACCGGGTAAGGTTCAGGTCCGTTCTGCCGGAGATAATAAGTTTCATCTTCCCATCCTTTGGTGAAAAGGAACTGGGAGTTTAATTCATGACCGGTCTGCTGAAACCTGTATTTATGCTGAAAAGTTACATTGGTAAATCCTGTGCCTTCACTCTCCCTGAATGACCATTTCCGGAGGGGTTGGTTGTAATTCCTGTTTCCGAAGAACCATACCCGGGTAGTATCAATATGCCATTCATAGTCATAAAGACCGAAAAGAGTAAAGGTCTGGTTGGGTGACGGATTCCAGTCCAAACCTAATTTCAGGTTATAATGGTTTTGGTGGCGGTTCTCCGCAACCTGGCTCTCTGTCAGGTCACCATTATCATAAAACCTTGTGGTAAACTCATTGTTCGGAAGCCTTTTCTGCCGGATGAAATAGGATTGCCAGAAGATGTTCACCTTTTCTGTTTTATAATTCAGGTTAAGGGATGGAGTAATTTTAAGATTGTCTGAATAGCTGGGCATTCCGGTTGGAAGATCGGCCCGGCGTTTGGTCAGCATACCGATTCCGGGTGTAAGTCCGGCGTCTCCGGTGAATCCGGTTTTTTTAGTTTGCCTGAATTTGATATTCACAATCCCGGCCATTCCGGCAGCGTCATATTTTGCTGAAGGGTTGTTGATGATATCAATACTCTCGATCTGGGATGCCGGAATGTTTTCGAGCCCTTTCTGGTTTCCG
>DAIDJX010000123.1 GCA_027451165.1 Prolixibacteraceae bacterium
GAATGAACCCTTAAAACGTAAACTCCTTTGGGTACCCAGGTGAGATCGATCTCTTTCCCCGATCGCTGGGAAAGGTTAATTCCGGCATAAACCCTTTCTCCGGTCATTTTGAATATTTCAAGGGAATGAATAACGTCGTCGCACCGGATACGGAATCTTCCCTTATTGGGATTGGGATATACTTCAAACTTTCCCTCCGGAAGGCCGGATATTCCGGTTATTACTTTGTGATATTTGTAATTCGTACTATCCCCCTGAACAACGACCGGAGAACCATTTGCCGGATATAGCCAGTTCTTATGGGATTCTGTGGTAACCTGATCGTATTGATCCCTGACCGTAATGGTTTGGGTGCTGTTGTACCAGGTACTTCCATTCCATACCCTGGTCAGTCGATCCGTTCGTTTCCGGCTTGTATCATAAGTCACTTTCGTTTGCCAGGAATTCTGCCAGGAATTGCTGATATAATCCTGCGCCAATTCCTGTATCAGATAGTTTTGCGAATCATAAGTGAAAATAAACCGCAGCTGACTTTCCCAGGCACCGTTCATCCAACCTTCAAACAGCCCGCTTGTACACTTGCCGTTGACATCATAAACATAGCTGGTTCTCCCGGAATTCACCCAGGCAGCGCCATACCCGTATTGCTCCAGTTCTGTAGTCAGATGGTTGTGCTCATAGTAGGTCCGGGTATATTTCCATTTATTTACCCAGTAGCCATCCCAGGATTGATGGATTTCAACGGTAGGATTTTGATTCCCGTCGAAGCTCGTGATAATTCGCTCCTGATTTTGCCAAACCCCATTGGACCAAATCTGAAAGATTTCCTGTTTAGAATTATTGCCGTCATCATATGAAACCAGACACTGCCTGTAATTTTCAAGCGTAACTGCCCCTTGCCAGATCTGATTTAACTCCGAAGTCAACCGGTTTTTCCCATCCCATTCAGCGGTATATTGGCCATGCTTTTTCCACGTATTGTCGCTCCTGAGCTGTGTGGTGTACCCGTTGAGATGATTACCTGCATCATAAGTCATATCAGTGTCCCGGGAGTATATTTCCCACCCTGCTTCCAGCTTCCAGCGGTTAATGCTGAGTAACCGGACCAGGGAATCAGCAACAGGTATCTGTTGATGCTTGATCTGGTTGTGCTGAGCCATGGGCATCATTGAAAATCCAACGAGGATTATCCAGATTCCTGCTAAACTTTTCATGACAATATTTTCTGTTTTGGAAAGAAATAGGATTGGCTAAAATAGGAATAATTTGTGTGCAGGAAATGGGAAACAAGGTTCCATTGTTTATCCGGGAAAAGAAAACTCCCCTCCGGAGTGACCAAAGGGGAGTCAAGTTGAATGTTTTAACCCGAAGCCTCCTTTCAATTCCAGCCTTTTGCTTTCTTATAGGATTCGTAACTTTTGAACACGATTTTCTTCAGGCTGGTGTTCGCATCATTGATGCCAATTGCTCCGGTGACCTGGTGGGTTTCGCCGGCTTTCATTTCTTTGGAAACTCCCAGGATAAGCCAGCGGTCATTAGCATGATCCTTGATGACCTGGTTATTTTCGTCAAACATCAAAGCAGGCACTGTCAGTTGAATGTTTTGTCCTCCCATGGTTTTTTTCGAGTCACTTTTCAACTCTATGGTTGCTTCAATGGTAGCCCTGTCCCAATCGATCGCCGTGATTTTAGCCTCCTTTACGATATAATCGGCATTCCCGGAAGAATCGACGAAGGAGACAGCCACCGGTAGTCCCAGTTTCGCCACCTCACCGGCAAACTCCGCTTTGGCATCCTCCTCCAGCTTGTTCAGTTTTGATTGAAGCGCTACCAGATCATCCATGGTTTTGGCTTCGGTCTTTGCCTTGGCTTTTAATGCCGTCTCGTTCTCTTCAAAGGCTTTTCTGATAGACGCCGTTTTCCCGAAATAGCCTTTGCTTTCAGCTTTTTTCCCGGTGTCACCGGTACTGCTGGTTCCGCCGCCTCCGCAGCTGATCATTAAGGCCATAACAATGGCCAGGCTTGTTGCAGTCAGTAAATTTTTCATTGTTTTAGTTATTGATTTTTTGATTGATTTCTGGCAAAATTGGATGAGAAAAGCCAGGTGTGCAAATTGTTCTGGTGCTGATTTATGAATCAGTACCAGAGCTTCGTAACAGATGGAAAAATGGTGCGGGACATCCGCCAATTGCCTTACTCTGCACTCTCCCTTGTATTCCCGCAATATTCTGAAGGCGTCATTCCTTTGAATTTACGGAATGCAACATGAAACGCGCTCTTCGACCGGAACCCTGCCGACAAGGCTATTCCCTCCATGCTCAGAACCTGCTGCCGTTGATCCTTCAGTAATCTGCAGGCTTCTTCAATGCGGAATTTGTTCAGGAAAGAATGAAAATTACCACCAGTCTGTTCATTGATCACCCGTGAAAGGTAAGATGTGTTTGTGCCCAGTTCCACAGCCAGTTCGTGCAGGCTAACTTCACTGCGGAGGTAGTATCTGTCCTCTTCCATCAGCAGGGTTAATCTTTGGAAAATACCGCTGCTCATCTCCGGACTCAACATGAGCCTGCCATTTTTCGGGACTATAGGGTCTTCAAATTCCTGTGATCCAGGAATAGGGTTAGCGCTGCTTAGCGGCTGATCTAAAGGTTGATCTTTATTTTTCTCCCCGGAATTTTTGCTGTATTTCCGGATAGAGATTGCCATCAGGAAGATCATGATTATAATAGTTGCCGGAATTGCCGCATCATTCAATCCTGGGACAATTCCTGAAGGAGAAGCCTTTCCATTTGAGGAAGAACCGGTTGCCAGGGTCAGTTCGTTTTGCATGTCCCGGTAATGCTCTAAATTTGAGGCTTCTTTAACAGAATCTCCTGCCGCAATGTAGCTTTTATAAAATTGCAATGCCAGCGATTCGTTCCCTTGCGATTGATGAAGCCCGGCGATTTGCTTCAGGTTCTCACTGACAAAATTGTGGTTAAAGGATTCTCTGGCATAGTGCAGACTGCTGTCGAACATGGATAATGCTTCTGTGAATTGCTTGTTCTGCAGCAGAAACTTCCCAAAGGTGTTGTAATAGACTGTTGCCGACAATTTATCACCGGCTTTTAACATATATTGTTCAGCCTCACGGAAAGTTGCTGTGGTTTCTTCATAATCCCGTTTTTCCATAAAGACTTCTGCCAGGTTGCAGGCAGCAAAACAAGCGCCCTGCCAGTCTCCGGACCTGGTATTGCATGATATTGCCCTGGTAAAACAGGAAACTGCCTCCTGAAATTTCCTGTTATTCTGAAAATATATTCCCTGATGATTCAAGGCATAGCCCAATCCTTTGTCGTTGTTCAGGGATTGAAAAATGGTCTCCGCTTTTTTCAGAAGGAACAGTCCTTTCTCCGGATTGGCGCCGGATTGAAAAATGCCCGCCACGTTGCAGTACAGGTAGGCCACATAAAGACTGTCGCCGCTTTGTTCACACAAACCGGTTGCCTGGATTAAGGCCTTGTCTCCCTTCTCCGGAAGCCCGGCATCTTTGTACAGGATACCAAGAGAGATCATGGAAGGACCAGCCAACTGCTTCTCTTCGCAGAGCAGAAACGATTCCTGCGCCTTTGCCAACCAACCGGTAAAACCTTTAAAATCCCCGTTCTGACGGGAAATTCTCCCCAACATCATGCCGGATAACGCGGCAGTCAAATGATCATTTTCCATTTCTGCCTTCTCAATGGCCATCTGGCTCATGTCAACGGCCCTGACAGTGTCCCCTGTCCGGAGATAGTACAAGGCAGTATTATAAAAATATTTTGCGGTTGCCTGTCCGGAACCGGATTGAGTAAAAGCTTTTTCAGCCAGGGTGAGATAGGTAAATACAGAATCGGACTGCTTGATTTTCCGGAGAAGAAACGAAGCCAGGCTGACATATGACCGGGCTAGCCTATGATTGTCCTGCAATCGTTGGCTTTCGGCGATGGCCTGCCGGGAAAAGGCGATGGCCTGATTTGCAGAGTCGTACGGACAAAAGGAGGCCAATTTCAGAAGAGCGTCCACCCGTTCACCTCCCCCGGAATTGTTCAGTCTGTTTTTCAGGAGAACAGATTGCTGTTTAACGGTCAATGCTGCTGCGCCGGCTGATGCAGTGAATCCAAAAATAATTACTACCGTAAGGATAAAACGGCTTTTCATTGGCTGAAGTTCCTCAACAAAAATAACAATTATGATTAACTGCTCACCGTCTTCAAACCAATAATCCTCATTTTCCGGCCAGAACGGATCAAGGTTATGGATTTTTACCGGATATCCATTTGCAATTTAGATCAAGATCTTTTGATCATATCCTTAAAGATCCCCGGAAACCCCGGGCGGCATAGTAGGATTCTGCTCCGTTGTGATAGGTAAAGACGGTGTTGTAACGCTGGTCACAAAACAGGGCGCCACCCAACTGGCGGATCTCGGGTGGCGTCATTATCCAGCTCGAGGTTTTCAAATCAAAATTCCCCAGTGTCTGGAGAAGCCGGTATTGTTTTTCTGTCAGCAGGTCAATGCCCATGGATTCTGCCATTTCCAGGGCGCTGCCTGCCGGTTTGAATTCTTTTCTGGACTCCCGGGCTTCCCTGTCATAGCAAAGACTTCTGCGGCCTTTGGGACTTTCCGGCGAGCAATCATAAAAACAATACTCACCCGATAAAGGATCAATGGATAGCACATCCGGTTCCCCGCCACTTTGCTCCATCTGCCACAACGACCACAGCTTTTCAGGATGTTTTTCCAATTTAGCCTGAACATCTTTCCATTTTATACCGGGATGCCGGACCGGGTTTTTCTCAAAGCGGGCTTTCAGGGAGTCAATCAGTTCTTTTACCTGAACTTCATTGATTTGCATTTTGTTTTCCATTTTGGATGAATTTTATTCATTTTGTTGCTGCCTGAGCGGCGGTCCCTGAGCGGAGTCGAAGGGAGTCGAAGGCAGCAGCATCAAACGACCGGTAATTTCCAGGGGGCACGGTATTCTGGGGTAATCAGCCGGTTGGCAGCCTCACTGTTGGTAAAACGGCGGTTTTCCTCATCCCACAACAGGAAGGATTCCCCGGTACGGGCGGCGATGTTGGCGATGTGGGCATGCATGGCGGCAGCCCTGCCCACTTCAGGCGGGGAGGCCGGACGGTTGCGCGATTTGATGCAATCGAGGAAATTCCGGACATGTTCACCATGCGATTCCTTTCCCTCCGTGAATTTGTACTCTTCAGCACGGGCCTTCCTGGCATTGTTGTCCCATTCCGGATAAACCATCAGTTTGGAGCGGTCGCAGACGAGGGTGGCATCGTTGCCCACAAAAGCGATTCCGTAGGTCATATCCCAGGGTCCCCTCTGCAATCCGGCAGTGACCTCATAGTTAATGACAAAATCCTCTTTAGGGAAGGAGATGGTCATGGAATCAGGAGTTTCCCTGGCACGCTCCTGCCCGTAAGTGTTGGCAGCATAAACCAAGGTTTTGGGAGGTGCCTGAAGGATATCCTTCGTCCAGAGGCCCATATCGAGCAAATGGACACCCCAGTCACTCTGCAAGCCACCTCCATAATCCCAGAAATGACGCCAGGAACCATGGAAACGGTTTTTGTTATATGGCCGTTTAGGGGCAGGACCAAGCCACATATCGTAGTCCACACCTGCCGGAACAGGTTCATCGGGTACAATGGCGGGGCCGGTCCCGTATTCAAAGTTGGCCCAGATATTTACCTTACGTAATTTGCCGATCTTCCCGGATTTCACCAGTTCGTTGGCTTTCTGAAAAAGAAATCCCGAACGTTGCTGCTGCCCGACCTGGACGGTCTTTTTATAATAATTGGCCGCTTTCACCATGATGTCGCATTCGGCAATGGTGTTGGCCATCGGTTTTTCCACATAGACATGCTTCCCGGCCTGCAGCGCCGTAACCATAATGAGGCAGTGCCAGTGGTCGGGGGTGCCGATGATCACGGCATCGATATCCTTTTGCTCCAGGACCTTCCGGAAATCGCGGTATAGTTTTGGCGACTGGTTGTGGTTCTTTTTAACATCGGCCGCTTTTTCATTGAGCACATTTTCATCAATGTCGCATAAAGCCACACATTTCACCTCAGGATTCGAGAGGTGGTGCTTCAGGATCCCGAACCCCATATTACGGCACCCAATGAGGGCGACATTGATTTTTTCACTGGCGGGGGGATTCGTTCTGCTTCCCCAAACAGGGGTAGTCATGGATCCCAGTAAGCCGGTCCCGGCCGTAGCCAGGGCGCTTTGACGGATAAAGGTTCTTCGGTTGGTTGGCATACGGATTGAGTTTTATTGAATAAGATTATTTCAGGGTAAGAATCACGTTGAGATAGACATTCTGAGCGTCAGGGTTGAAGATGAACTCTGTTTTAAGGGGTAAGTTCAGGTTCCCGATCACAAATTCCTTCGTTAATCCCAGTCCGACATTGACCAAAGCAGGCCGTTCAGCATAAAACCCCTTGCCCGTCGTACCCCCCGCGAAAAAGTCGGCGGTAAAAGGCCCGATCTCTTTTTCGTAACTTAGTTCAAAATAGGTGGAGAAATTCTGCTTCAGCGTCTCCTCCTCACGATCGCAACCCCAGGCCCAGAAAGAGCAAAGCAGGGAGAGGGGAACTTTTCTGAATGGTTCAAGGATGGTATAAACATCGAACATGTGCATGGTGGTTTCTCTTCGGAAATCGAAAAAAGAGTGTCTGGCACCCAGGGAGTCGTTGATCCCGAAGTAGTCGGTGATGCCAATGGTCATAAACTCCCCAATCCGGTATTCTGCGGTAAAGTCAATTTCAACGTATCCATGGTGCTCCATGGGGTACGATCCCCAAACCATGAAATTCCAGCGGCCGTTGTCGTATCCGAATGAGGGCTGGATGACCGGTGATTCCGTGTAGGACATGCCCCGGAATATCCAGCGGTTGGCCAGGTCGACCTGCAGATAAAGACTGGAATCTGCACTCTGGGCCATTCCCGAGAAGGAAAGCAAAAAAGTAAGACAGAAAAAGAGCGTTTTCCGGATCATAGGCAAAGGTTTTATATTATTGCATCAAAGCGTTAGTGTGATGTAAATCCGAAATCACAAATCCGAAATCACAAATCCGAAATCGTAAATCCGAAATCGTAAATCCGAAATCCGAAATCTAAGCTGAATCACTCATGCCACTTCAGATCTTAGTTTATTTTTTCAGTGGTTTTTCCAGCAGCAGCCGGTCAAGTTCTTTGCCCAGTTGTTCATAAGAAACGGCAGGTAAAAGGTAGCGGTCTTTGCCATTCTGAACCGCGGTCCAGAAGTTACGGCTGCTGTAATTGCCGGAGCTTTTTCTTCCTCCGGTTATCCGGAAACTGCAGTTGCCTGGTTCGCTCAGTTTAAAGTATCCTGCGCATCCCCTGACAGCATAGAGGGCGCTCAGCTCGTCCCAGCTTTCCCGGTCATTTCCACCGGTATAGTAATACCAGGCCATGGCCACGGGATTATCTTCCTTTTTAAATTGCTCATTCAGGACTTTACCGCATTTGACCTTGCTTCCGAGTTCAAAACCACCATAAACCACCGGTGTTGGCCAGCTGCTGACGAAATAAAGGGTGCTTTGGGGATAAATGTTGAAATTGAACTCCTCTGCCCCATCGGGGAAGCGGCCTCCCATGCAGGAAACAAATTTCACCTTTTTGCGGACCAGGTCATACCCGTTCAGCGGACTGATCTCATCGGGCGGGGAACTGAGAAGCATTTCCAGGTTGGTCAGAAAACCGACAACGGCAATGACAACACTGCTGTCGGTCTGCCGGGAAAGGATTTTCCTGTAAAGCCGGAAAGCTTCTTCGGTTTCCAGGCCGTTGCCCACTTTGTGTTTGAACGCGGAGGCCACTTGCCTGACATATCTGGAGACGTCGTTGCTGATGTTGTAAGGCCCTCTGAACCCACCGACGGGGATGTCTGGACGCCCGTAATAACCGTTCACGGCGCTGGCGCAGGCTGCGGCGTAATAGCCGTCGTATGCGCTGACCGGTGTACTGATCCCGATGGCCAGAATTTCACACTCTCCGCGGTCGGCCAAATGGTTCAGGATGGCCAGCGCCCCGACATCATCCACATCCAGCGCCATGTCGGTGTCGAAAATGATTTTTACCGGCTGGGCAGAAGTGGTCAATGCTCCTGTCCATAATACCAAGGTAAAGAATAAAATCCTCAAATTCAGCAGATAAGTGAATAGAAATCTTTTCATAATTTAATAAATGGATTTACAATAATCATGTTTCGGATCTTCTGATTGTGCTGCAAATCTTCAGAATAAAGGATGTTACATTGAGCCTCCAATGCAGAAGCTATGATCAGGGAATCATAAAAAGAGTATTTCCATCTTTCAGAAATGTCAAGAGTCTCTGTATAAAGCTTTTCTGAAGGAAATACTTCACATATGGGAAAAAGAACCTTATGCAGATACTGCTGCAAATCAGAGTGTCTGACAGGTCTTTCAAACTTTTTTAAAGCTACATTAATAAACTCCTGAATTACCTGATAACTAATGCAGCCATTTCTTGTATGAGCTTTTTTTATTAATTCCAGCGCTGCTTCTCTCTTTTTCGAATGATCAAAAGAGTAAACAAAAACATTGGTGTCAAGAAAGAATTTTCCCTCCATATTTTTATCTTTCATTGAGCTCATCCCGTGTGAATTTCTTCCCGGAATAGGCATAATCCATAGATTCCATTACGACGTCAATCTCATTTTCCGTTTTCCCTCTTTCCACGTATTGTTTGAGCCAACGCCGGAATAATTCATTCAACGTTGATTTTTCTGAGGTCGCTTTCGCCCTCGCCCGGGCAATCCACTCCTCTTCAGCGCTAAGTGTTATGTTTTTATACATCGTGTACACTGTTTTAGTGCAAAAATAGTAAATTTTTCCAAATAAGAGGACTATTTTTCAATTCACCTGGTGAAACCAGCATCTACAAAAACAACGCTATTGCCGAAACAAAGGTGGCCACGACCACAAACCAGCGGCAGGCATTCTCCGGAATCCATTTCACGGCTTGTGGCGCGCAAAGTACGCAAGGTGCGCAAAGGACTACTCAAATTTTTTCCCGGCGGTGATCCCCGGCCAGTCGTCGGTGCGGGTGCGCTGACGCAGCTTCGCGCGACGAGCGACCTCGTTCGCCTCGCTGACGAGGACCTCCACCATCGCGGTACGGTGCGGCTCCATCACGCACTCCAGCCGCCGGAGGATCGTG
>DAIDJX010000124.1 GCA_027451165.1 Prolixibacteraceae bacterium
ATGACTAATGACCAATGACCAATAACCAATGACCCTTTATTTATCAAAGCCGCAGATATTTCAGCCTCAGACTGTTGCTGACCACCGAAAGAGAGCTGAGCGCCATGGCGGCGCCGGCAATCATCGGGTTCAGCTGGATGCCCCAAAGGGGATAAAACAGACCGGCAGCCAGCGGAATGGTTATCAGGTTGTAGAAGAAAGCCCAGAAAAGGTTCTGCCTGATGGTGCGTACGGTCAGTCTTGACAGCCGTATTGCGGCGGGAATGGTATTCAGATCAGAAGAAACTATGGTCATATCCGAAACTTCCATAGAAGTATCCGATCCGCTTCCCATGGCAAAACTGACATCCGATGCTGCAAGTGCCTGTGAATCATTCACCCCGTCGCCGACCATTCCGACCACCCTGCCCTTCTTCTGCAACATGGAAATGTATTCCGCTTTATCGGCAGGCAGGCATTTTGCTTTAAACCGGGGAATCCCGGAAAGCATTGCGACCCTTCCTGCTGTGATTTCGTGATCGCCGGTCAGCATATGGAGTTCAATGTCCAGATTTTTCAACCGCTCCACGGCCAAAGGGGTCGAAGCTTTCACCTTGTCAGCAATGGCGATAATGGCCAATATTTCCTTAGCGTCAGCAAAATATACAATTGTTTTGGCCTCCTGTTGCCACATGGAAGTTATTTCCCTGTCCTTTTCCCCGATCAAAATTCCTGAATTAACCAGTAGTTCTTCATTACCTGTCATGTATCGGGTTTCGCCGCAATTGGCCACAACACCTTTTCCGGTAACAGATTCAAAATGGGTCAGGGGGGCTGGCAGCAAACCGGATTCTTTCAATTTGATGACAACAGCTTCAGCCAGAGGGTGTTCAGAATGCAACTCTATCCCAAATAAAATTTCTTTAAGTTCCTTGCTTTCCTGCTTCCAGCAAACATCCGTGACTTCCGGCTTTCCAACGGTCACTGTTCCGGTTTTATCAAACACAAGAGTATCTATCCGGCAACTTTTCTCAAGGCCTGCCGGATCCCTGATCAGAATTCCCTTTTGGGCGCCTTTTCCGATGCCCACCATGATCGCTGTAGGTGTTGCCAGTCCGAGGGCACACGGACAGGCGATGATCAACACCGAAACCAGGGCCTGAACAGCCCGTGGCAGTGATCCGGCATCCCCTGCCAGTATCCAGACAAGAAAGGAGATAATGCCAACCAGTATAACTGCAGGAACAAACACGGCTGACACCTTGTCGACCAGTTTCTGAACCGGGGGCTTGTTGTTTTGAGCATCCCTTACAGATTGTATAATTCTCGACAACAGCGTTTCACCACCCACCTTAGTGGCCGTAATCAGGAAGCTCCCCTTTTGGTTGATCGTTCCGCAAAAAACGCCATCCCCGGCTTTTTTGACAACAGGTAAGGATTCTCCGGTTATGGTGCTTTCATCGACCGATGAAGTTCCTGAAACCACTACCCCATCAACCGGGATTCGTTCTCCCGGTTTTACCCGGAGCGAATCACCGGTTTTGATCCATCCGGCAGGAACTTTCCGGTCGATACCATCATCCCCGACAAGGTTGGCTGTTTCCGGTTGCAGGTTCATCAGCGCTTTCAGGGCAGAGGTGGTTTTCTCCTTCGCTTTTTCTTCCAGATACCTGCCCAGCAAAATAAAAACAATTATGACGGCCGACGCTTCAAAATATACCTGAGGATGACCGCCTTCATTTCCGAAGATATGGGGAAACAAGAGGTTGAAGAGGCTGAACAACCAGGCAATTCCGGTGCTGAGTGCCACGAGGGTATCCATATTGGTGTGACCTGTTTTTATGAGCCGGATTGCGGTGGTAAAGAATTTACGGCCAAACCAGAATGTCACAGGAGTGGAAAGTACCAGGAGAATCCATCCTGAATAGTGAATCTGCATGAAAAACATCGAAATAATCACCACCGGGACGGTCAGGACAGCAGCCCAAATGGTTTTTTTCTTTAGCAGATCAAGTTCAGTAGCCCTGATTTTGTCCACATTTTCCGGGGATGACTCTTCTACCAGTTCATAGCCTGCCGAATGGAGGGCTGACTGAAGTAAATCTGTCTTAACTGCCGAGGGGTCAAATTCTACCCAAACCGAGTTGAGGGCAAAATTGGCAGAAGCGTCTGTCACCCCTTTCTGCTTTTTAAGGATTTCCTGAACGGTAACGGCACAGGAAGCACAGCTCATACCGGTAACGGGGTAACTTTTTCGGATCAGCGTTTCCATGGTAAAAATTTCAAAGATAAAAAAGGCAGGTGTTCAAACCTGCCTTTAAATAACATTTAACAGCCTGCTTTGTTTAATATCCGGGATTCTGATAGGCAGCTTTTGATGTGGCATCCAGGGCTGCCCCTTTATCGTCGGTCAGGAGATCGAGAAATGATTGGGGCCAGGGGTGGAAGGAATGGAATTTCTGAAGTTGTCCTTTTCCGGTTCCCTGAGCGCCCACTGTTCCAGTATTTTTGGTATCATCAACCGGGAAGGGAAAGGCAGTAGTTCCTTTCGAGGATAACGGAGCCCCCAGCATATCACGGTCTCTGATCCTTTCATACCATATCCCTGCATTGTGGAGATCTTCCACAGTGGTAAGTTCAAAAATCAGCTCACGGCCTCTTTCATTGTAGATAAAATGGATGAACCGTTCCAGGTCACCCGAAGCTTCTGCCGGATAATTTTCCTTCAGTGCCCTGGGGGATCCTCCCTGCCATTCAGTTCCGTCAATCTGGATTTTGGCATAGGTGTCTGATTTCACCGTAAAAGGAGCAGCTTTTTCAGCAGCAGGAACATCTAGGGTACTTTTAAGAATACCAGGTTCGTATTTCACCAGAATCTCAGATCTGTTTTCATTGACATGAAAGGCTGCACGTTTACGCAGCACATTCAGATCGGCGATGGCCCCGGGGAAATTACCCTTGCGTCCATAGGCTTCCGCGCGGATCAGGTAAGTTTCAGCCAAACGGAAGAGAGGTACGTCAATAGCTCCCGGATTATTGGGAATTGTACCGGTTCCGCGGTTTACATCCAGCCATTTCCTGGGTCCCATATACCATTGTGCTACTCCGGTGCCCCGGTCGATACCAAAAGCTTCTCCCTTGTCTCCACTCAGACGGTAGTAAATCTTCCTGTTTTGCGCTTTGTAATCCGTAATCACGGCAAGATTGTTCTGATCAACAGCACCAGGTTTAAACCCGGTAATGTTTGATCCACTCTTGGTAAAGTAACCAGCATTGCCAGGGCTGCCCACCTGCCACCTGACCATCATAATGAAAGGCTGACTGGCCACCCACAGGGAATCAAAAGGCTGATCCTTTGAATTCTCAATGTATACCAAACCGGTTTTCTTATAAATGATCTTGATGTCATTGGTGGTGACAGCCGGGTCAGCGGCTGGTTTCAACAGATTGTTGTAATAATAGGCTTCCGCAGCCGTCCATTTTTTACCTCCTGTAACCTGAAGAGTAGTGGCATTATAAGCTGTATTGTTGGCAAAATAATCTGTCAGGAATGTCTTATAATACCGGGAATCGTTGGCACGGTCAGTATACTGATCAAATCCCCAGTCGGTTGCACCTGCCGTTGCATACGGACGGCCATAATCCATCAATGTTCTGACAGCGCCGCAGTTCAGGGTGGTGTAATTGCTGTTGAAAAGATGAACGAGCGTATTTCCGTACCTTGCATTGTAAGTTTGGGTAGGTTCGTACTGGGCTGATAAAAGTATTTCCTTGCAATTGTCGCGGTCATAATTCCCGGCCACATTCTTCCACAACTCAGCAAAGTCAGTTTGTAACCCACCAAAGGCAGCATTGTTACCTTTCTTGAGATCAATAACCAAAGTGGAATAAAAAATTGCCGAGTCAAGGTCACTGCTTACGTTACCTTTGTACAACATTTTCAGATGGGTTTCAGCACTGCCGGCCCAACCGGCAGCCTGGGCCCGGTGCAGATACAATTTCGACAGCAGATGCGCAGCCGCCGGTTTTGTTATCCGTCCCAGATCACTGCTGGCTACATTGTCAGGTAAAACAGCAATTGCTGCCCGCAAATCGCTGATCATCTGTTTGTAAATAGTCTCGAGCGAAGCTTTTGGAAAAGCAAAGTTCTCGGGTAGTCCGGAGTAACTTTTGAGAATCAGCGGAACTTCTCCAAGGATGTTGGTGATCAGGTAATAAGAATAGGAGCGCAGGAAAAGGATCTCTCCCTTGCGGGCGGCCAGTTTGGCCTGATCAGCAGCGCTCAGGTTGGCATAGTTTTCCAGGAAAACATTGCAACGGCTGACCGTTGGGAAAACCCCTTCGGTTACACTGCCGCCGATAGCTCCGATCAGCATGGACATCTGGGGTGCAATCCGGTTGGCTGCGGTAGTGGAAGCCCATCCGCTGGCGGAATAGCTGCCCATATCAATGCGTTCGGCCAAAGACCAGCAAAAACTCTCAATATCACTGCCAACGCCGAAAACGTAATGTCCCTGGTTATAATCACATTTGATGCGCAGGATCTGGTATGTTCCCTTGGCAAGTATGTCCAATCCTTCGGCTGTTTTGTAATAATCCTGGGTAAGTGTCGTTACAGTTTTCTCCTCCAGGAAGTCTTTGCTGCAAGAACCAATCGCAAAGATGCAAACGATAAGTATGATATATTTTTTCATAGCTGAATTTTTAATATTAGATTAGAACCCTACCCTTAATCCAAAAACCATACTTTTGATTATCATGGTATTGTTATTGGTACCCCCTGTCGGGTCACCTACCGAGTTTACAGAAGTCCACCCATTGGTGTCATCCGGATTGATCCCGGCTTTTACAACTTCTCCTCCAAAAAGGAAAGGATTTAATACCTGGGTATACAGTTGAAGATTCCGGATACGGATCTTATTTAAGAGCTGGGCCGGAACATTATACGCTAAACCAATGTTTCTGACGCTCACAAATGAACCGTCATTGATATACATGGCCTGGTTCACCGCTGTAACCGACTGTTTCGCTCCGGAGGTAAGCCTGGGCCAACGTGCATCGGGATTTTCCGGTGACCAGAATTCAGATAGATCGGCTTTTCTGACATATCCCACGAAACTTCCGCCGGTAGATCCGCCGGGCTGCAACGAGGAGAAATAAGATTGACCTATACGGGCATATACAAAGCAACTCAATTCGAAGTTCTTGTACGACAATGTATTGGTCATACCGGCCACCCATTTGGGCCGGGCTGTTCCGAGGATAACCATATCGTCATCCGTCAATTTGTAATCCGGAGTACCCTGCTCTACCGGCTTATATTGTCCCGGGGTAAAGGTATAGCCATTGGTCAGCCATTTGGCGATTTCAGCCTGATCTTCAGGCGTATCATGCCAAAGACCGTCTACTTTGTAGTTTCTGAAGACCTGGAGAGGCTGACCGATAAACCAGCCGTTGGATTTCATATCCTGCTTCCCATTCACCAGTTCAACAATTTCTTCCTTGTTGGTGGACCAGTTGAGATCGGTCACCCAACGGAACCCTTTTCTGTCGATGTTTACGGTCGACAGGCTGATTTCCACACCTGAATTTTTCATTTTCCCGATGTTATACCAGATGCTGGAATATCCCGTAACCACCGGGATGTCTCTTGTCATCAGAATATCACTGGTGTTTGACAAATAATACTCGATGGTACCGGAAATCCTGTTTTTCAGCAACCCAAAATCAACCCCGGCATTCCATTGTGCTGTTTTCTCCCAACCCAACTGAGGATTGGCCATCATGTAAGGGATGTATCCGATAGCCGGAGCAGTGCCAAATACATAATTATAAGTAGCCAGCGGGCCCATAGTAGTATAAGCGCCAACGCCTGAGTTCCCGGTAATACCATAGCCCAACCTTAATTTTAACTCGTTAATGGCCGTTACCTTTTCCATCCAGGGTTCCTTGTGAGCTTTCCATGCCAGTGCAAAAGAGGGAAAGAAGTCCCATTTGTGGTCTGTTGCCAGTACAGATGAACCATCCCAACGGCCGGTAGCCGTCAACAGGTATTTTTCCCTGAAATTGTAATTAAACCTGGCCATGTACGATTGCAAGGCACTTTCCGAAAATCCGGTTCCATAACTGTCAGGTTTCCCGTTCAGGTTGGCAGAGAGATTGTACCATTTGGCTGCATTATACAGAATCTTTGAAGAACCGATGTTGGATGATTCACTCTGGTATTTCTGGGCCGATTGCATCAACAGCAATCCAAAGGTGTGGTCCTTATAGGTTTTGTCAAAGTAAAACAGGTTTTCAATCATGTACTGGAATACTTCACCTGTTTGATAGGAAGCCGTGGAAGTGGGTGGTGTAGCTTTGCGGAGCAGGGTGGAACTGGAACTCTGAAAGGTAGAATTAATGTTGTTTCGCAAACCGCTTCCGAAATTCATTCTGTATTTTAACCATGGAGTAAATTTTACTTCCGTGTAGACATTCCCGTTTAAATTCGTGGCATTCCTGTTGTCTTCGGCTTCGTCAAGATCAATCAGCGGGTTCCATACGGGAGCGGTGGTATTGTTCCCGGGAAACTCAATCAACTTGCCATCATTGTCATAGGGTTTTGCCATCAGATACTGACTGAGCGCCGTACCATAAGAGTCTTTCGGACCTGTAGCGCTTCCGGTCCGGTTGATGGTGCCATAAGCCTGGGTAGACCTGGAAACGCTCAATGATGCCCCTACGGTTAACCAGTTGTAGGGTGTGATATCTCCGTTTAACCGGATGGTGTAACGCTTGTACGACTGATTTTTCTGCGTTCCGTCGTTGTTGAGATAGCCCACCGACATATAGATCTTCGAAACCGGGGTTCCGGCAGTGACTGATATCAGGTGATTCTGGGTGTTGGCAGGTTTGGTCAGCAAATCAATCCAATCGGTGGTCGGAATATTGGCTGCATTGTAAACCGGTACCTGTGACGGCCACCCCTTAGCTACTTCTTCGGCTGATGCTGCACGGGTTTTAACAGAAGAAAAGGTTCCCGGATCGTTCCAGTCATAACCGTTGCGGATGGCTGCTATCGTCATAGGATCGCTGTTACCAAACATCTGTATATCAGCAACAGGATCAGGATAAGCAAGCGCGGTTGAACCTGATTTGTAAGTTCCGCCATTAATACCGGCAACCCTGTAACGGTCAAGTGCTTCTCCGGCAGTTGCCCAGTCAGTTACTGAAACGATGTTATCAACAGAAAGGGAGGTTTCATACCCGACAGTAACATTCCCTTTCTTCCCGGATTTGGTGGTAACCAGTACTACCCCATTGGCTCCGCGGGAACCATAAATAGCTGTTGCCGAGGCATCCTTGAGAATTTCAATACTTGCAATGTCATTGGGATTGATGTCATTGATGGTTCCCATCATAATAATTCCATCCACTACAAATAAAGGTGAATTGGAACCATTTATCGAACGGGTTCCCCGGATACTGATAGAGGCCACTTCCCCGGGGCGCAGATTGGAGACAATGTCTACCCCAGCGGCTTTTCCCTGAATTGCCTGAACAGCATTCTGCAAAGGACGCTCTTTAATCGTCTTTTCACTGACACTCGTCAAAGCACCGGTTACATCACTTTTTTTCACAGTGCCATAGCCGATGGCTACTACTTCCTCCAGTCCAATGGAGGCTTCCTGCATCACAATGTCAAAGCTTGTCTGATTACCGATCGGTATTTCCTGTGGTACCATCCCCACAAAAGACACAGACAGTGATACTGCGTTAGATGGGGTATTCAGAGAAAACTTCCCATTAACATCTGTAGTGGTACCGATTGTTGTTCCTTTCACGACAATTGATACTCCAGGTAAGGGCTGACCCGACTGATCTGTAACCGTTCCCCTGATGTTCTTTTGTTGCTGTGCAACTTCAGCAAACAAAGGATTCTGTGAAACGGCAATCAGCATGAAGATCATGAATGTTGCAATGAAACTGACTGTCTTCCCAGGCAAATGATCTTTCCATTTGCCAGGAAAAAGAGTTTCCTGTTCTTTTTTCATAGATTTTGATTTTTAAACATTTAACTAATATAGTCACAAATGTAAATCAAAAGAGTTAAAAATACTATTATAAATTGAAGTATTTTTTTGAAATTGTGGGGAATGATTTTGAAAATCTGCTGATTAAATCTTAGATTTGGCTTACCTTTCAGTTTTAACAAGCTGAACATTCACAGGAGTACAACCTAAACCGGAAAATATGTCCAGAATTATCGTATTAGGCGCCGGTATTGCCGGTCACACCGCAGCCATGGTATTGAAAAGGAAGTTGGGAAAGAAGCATGAAGTGTGTGTCATCAGTCCCAATTCCCGTTATCAGTGGATTCCATCCAACATTTGGATAGGGATCGGGCAAATGACTGAAAAAAATGTGACCTTTGAACTGGCGCCTGTTTACAAGAAACAGGGAATACGTTACCTTCAGGCTAAAGCTACTGCCATTTACCCTGAAGGGAAAAACGGAAAAACTGAGCCCACCGTTGACTTTGAATATACAGCCGGGGATCAGAAAGGGGTGCCCGGAGAATTGGAATATGATTTCCTTATCAATGCCACTGGTCCCAGACTGAATTTTGCCGCCACTGAAGGATTGGGTCCTGACGGGTTTTCAGAATCGGTGTGTACCTATCATCACGCTGCCCATGCCTGGGAAAAATTGCAGGAAGCCCTCGGGAAAATGGCCAAAGGGGAAAAACAGCGTTTCCTGATCGGAACCGGCCACCCGATGGCTACCTGCCAGGGGGCAGCTTTTGAGTATGCGCTGAACGTAGCCTTTGAGATCAACAAAAGGAAACTCAACCACCTGGCTGAAATCACCTGGATTTCAAATGAATATGAATTGGGCGATTTCGGCATGGGGGGCGCCTTTATCAAGAAGGGAGGCTACATGACATCCACAAAGATCTTCACCGAATCGATCATGTCGGAATATGGCATCAAATGGATAAAAAGGGCGGGCGTCACCAAACTGGAGAAAGGGGTTGCCCATTATCAAACCCTTGATGGGGAATCATCGACCATTGAATTTGATTTTGCCATGTTGATCCCTGCTTTTGCCGGCGTTGGACTGAAGGCATTCTCCAATGACGGTACAGAAATCACAAGCTCTCTTTTCGCGCCCAATGGTTTGATGAAGGTCGACGCCAACTATACCCAAAAACCATTTGAGGAATGGTCGGTCAGTG
>DAIDJX010000125.1 GCA_027451165.1 Prolixibacteraceae bacterium
TCGGATGTACGATTTCGGATTTGCCTGCGGGCCCTCCTGCCTTTAAATCCGAAATCGTACATCCGAAATCCGAAATAAAAACAATTTAATGAACAAAATAATTTTAAGCTTATGAAGATCGTTGGAGTTGATGTTGGAGGAACGAAAATCGCTGCAGGATTGGTTGACGGGGACAAAATTATCAGGCAAACACAGGTACCTACGCCCAATGACCGGCCGCAGACTGAGGTGGTTAATGCTGTCATTCAGGCCATTGAAGAGGTTTATGACAGCGGGGTTAAAGGCATCGGAATAGGAGTGCCCGGGTTGGTTGACCTGAAAGAACAGCGGGTCATTGACGTGGTGAATATACCAAGCTGGGATTCGGTACCTTTGGCTGAAATGATTTCCGATTATTTCAACAAACCGGTTTTTGTAAACAACGATGCCAATTGTTTTGCCCTGGGGGAAAAATATTTTGGTAAAGGGAAACCCTATGCCAATTTCGTGGGGCTAACCCTCGGAACCGGATTAGGTGCCGGCATAGTCATCAACAATCACCTTTATTCCGGAAGATTTTGCGGTGCCGGAGAATTTGGTTGCTTCTATTACAAGGACCAAACCATTGAAGCATATGCCAGCGGTCAATTCCTGAAAGACATGGGCATTGACGGGAAACTGCTGTATAAAAGAGCTTCCCTCGGGGATCCTGTGGCATTGAAACTTTTTGAAACACTCGGTTTGCACATTGGCCATGCTGTCGCCAATATCCTGTTTGCCTTGGCTCCGGAAGCGATCATTTTCGGAGGTTCGGTCAGTAAATCTTATAAGTATTTCAGCGATTCCATGCTGGAATTCCTGGAAGACAATTTCCCTTACCGCCGTTTATACAACCAACTGGCCATCGAAGTTTCCGACACTGAGGAAAGCGGAATTTATGGGGCTTCCTCCCTGGTGCTGGATGTGGTAACTCCCTAGCCGAAAGTTGAATTACATTACTTTTCCGGGACCCTCAAAATAAATTTCTTCCAATTGAACAATAATATGTGTTTCATATTGGCGGAATATTATATTTGTTAAATTTTCTTAAATTAACTAAATTGGCACGAATAACTGACATCAACCATTTTTTATTTCCGGATTTCTATAACTAATTGATCTATATTTAATTATTTTCTAACTTAAAACTATTTCTATGAAAAGAGTTGTACTTCTTTTAGCAGGCTTTTTACTCATGGGAATGTCGGGTTTTGCGCAGATGAAGACAATTACCGGGAAGGTGATTTCTTCTGACGACAATTCACCGATCCCCGGAGTATCTATTGTGGTGAAAGGGACGACCCAGGGTACCATTTCCAGAATGGATGGGACGTATTCCATGCAGGTGGCTTCAGATGCCAAAATCCTGGTCTTCAGTTTTGTGGGATATCGCACACAGGAGGTTCCACTTACAAGCCAGAATAGCTATAACATTACCCTGGAAGCAGACGTTCTGGCTGTAGACGAGGTAGTCGTAGTAGGCTATGGCATTCAGAAAAAAAGGGAAGTAACCGGCGCCATTTCCCAGGTTAAAGGGGATGCAATAGCCAATTTGGCTACTCCCAGCTTTGAATCCCAGTTAGCGGGTCGTTCAGCCGGGGTGCAGATTACCACCACCAACGGAGTTTTAGGTGTAGCGCCCCGTATTCGCATCCGTGGTATCGGTTCCATTTCCCAGGGAACCTACCCACTGGTTGTTGTCGATGGCATGCCCATCATTACCGGAGATGTGGGCGGCGATGCTTCTGTCAATGCCATGGGAGATATCAATCCCTCCGATATCGAATCGGTTGAAATTCTGAAAGACGGTTCTGCCACAGCAATTTACGGATCAAGAGCTGCCAATGGCGTTATTCTGATTACCACGAAGAAAGGTTCAAAAGGAAAAGTCAGTGTTTCCTACAACAACTATTTCGGAACGGCTTCACCCATAAATCTGTTTAGTTTGTTGGAAACTCCTGATTTTGTTACCATTTCCAATGAGAAGAGGTCAAATCGCGGACAGTCTGCCATTGCAGTCGGAACGGATATCAATACCGACTGGCAAAAGGCTGTTTTGAGGACAAGTGCCTTTCAGCAAGACCATAATCTTTCTGTTGCAGGAGCCAGCGATATTACAAATTATTACTTTTCAGCCGGCTACACGACACAGGAAGGTGTTTCCCGCCCGAACAAGATGAATCGTTACACCTTACGCGCCAACATTGACCAAAAAGTCTATAAATGGTTAACCATCGGATTAAATTCATCGGTGTCCAGATCAGAATATTTCGGCATGAATACGGGAAGTAACTCCCTGTCCGGAAATATTTTCTCTGCCATACGTCAATTACCGAATACTTCGGTATTTGATCCAACAGATCCGACAGGTTACAATATTGACGATGCAAATCCGGCCATTGTCGGTCGTGGACAAAACCTTCAGGGAATTGATGACAACCTGCCCAATATCAGGTATACCCTGGATAAGAATGTACAGTCATCCAAAATTATGGCTGTATTGGCAAGCGCTTACGGGATGATTTCCATCCTTGACGGATTGACTTTAAGAACACAGGCAGGTGTTGATATTAAAGGAACCACCGGTTTTCAGTACTGGAATCCCTTGCATGGTGACGGCAGAGGCCAGAACGGGTATATCAACAATGATTTTACTTCTTACCTGCGCTGGAACTGGCAAAATGTGCTGACCTATGCCAAAACCCTGGCTGAAAACCACAACATCAACATTAATCTTGTTAATGAATTTCAGCAACAGACTTACAATTATTTTTATGGCAGCGGCAACAATATGTCAGATTCATTCTTTAACAAGAATCTGATTTCCGGGTCTTACGGAACCCAATTCTCAGGCGGTTCCATGAGCCAGAATGGTTTCAATTCACTGGCTGCGAGGGTTAACTACAATTTTGGGCAAAAATATTTTATCCAGGGTTCTATTCGCCGGGATGGTATCTCTTCTCTCCCGGAAGCCAACCGTTATGGTTTATTCCCGGGTGCTTCCATTGGATGGACCATTTCCAAAGAGTCCTTCATGGCTGATCTTACCTGGTTATCAGACCTGAAAGTCCGTGCATCCTACGCGGAAGTCGGTAACGTGAATATTGGCAATTATCCTTATCTGGGCCTTTATTCAAATGCTAAATACGCTGATTACAATGGGATTGCATTTTCCCAGATGGGAAATGATCAACTCAAATGGGAAACCAGCAAGAAAACAGACATTGGGTTGGATGCTGCCTTCCTGGATAACAGAATTAAATTTAACTTCGATTACTTTATCAACAATCAGGATGGTCAGATTTTGGCCGTAGGTACACCTCCTTCCTTTGGAATACCGGGAAATTCTGTAAACAAGAATATTGGCGCGCTGAAGAACTGGGGATATGAGTTTTCAGCAGAAGCGATTATCATTGATAAAAATGATTTCAAATTATCTGTCGATGGCAACCTGTCGCTGGTGAAAAATGAAGTAATCGAATTGGTTGACCACCTGGATATTGTGGGTACCTATACCATTATCAGGGAAAAAGAATCTTACCAATCACTCTTTGGATACGATTATCAAGGCGTCAACATGTCGAACGGAAATCCGATTTACAAGAAGGCTGATGGCACTTTGGTTCAGGCAAATATTCCGACTTCCACCTACAAAGGGTACGATCCGGCCAACCCGACTGATATTTCAGTCGCTTCCTCCCTTGTTGCAACAGACCGCAAACTTCTTGGATCCACCATTCCGACTTATTTCGGTTCTTTTGGGTTAAAGGCTGATTACAAAGGTTTTGATTTGAGCTTGATGTTCCGGTACAGCGGTGGCAACTACGTAATGAACCGCACCCGTATGGATATGTTAAACCTGAAATTCCAGAACAACAGTACGGAGATTCTGGGCAGATGGCAAAGCGTTGATAAACCCGGCGATGGTTGGACTCCCCGCTTATGGTATGCTGGCGAAACTTTCGTCAATTTGACGGATAATACCAGTACGCGTTGGGTTGAAAAGGGCGATTTTGTAAAATTGCAGAATGTGGTACTGGGGTATTCCGTGCCCAAATCATTGCTCCGCAAGATTGGCATCCAGAACCTGAGGGTTTTTGCCCAGGGTCAGGATTTGCTGATGTTCACGAAATACACAGGGATTGACCCGGAAATGGAATCGGGTGGCGTTGACTATAATGGAACTCCAAGACAAAAGGTTGTTACTTTTGGTATAAACCTGAAATTTTAATTCCTAAAATTGAAAATTATGAAAAAAGTATATTCATTTGAACCAGTAGCAAGCCGGTTGTTTGTTGTTCCGGTTCTTGTTTTTCTGATCATGTTTTCTTCCTGTGAAAAGAACATTGATCTCCAACCCTTCAACCAGGTATCTGAAAAAGCAGCATTTCAAACTCCTGCACTTATTGCACTTTCTGTAACCGGGATGTATGAAGCGGCACAAATCGGCTACTATGCAAACCCCGTCAGTCCGGCATACAGAGGATATCCTTTTGGAGCCGCCTTCGTAGAACAGGGCGATAATCGCGGTGAAGATGTGGTTAACACCGCCACTTTCTATCAGCTGACCTACACTGCCACCTACAGCACTTCTTCGGCCAACAATGTCAATTACTGGAAAGACAGTTATCGCCTGATCAACCGGTGCAATATTGTCATCGACGGCGTGAAGACGGCTGCCGCTGCGAAGATCATAACTGATGCACAAGCGGCCATATATGAAGGTGAGGCCAGATTACTGAGGGCGATGACTTATCACGAGTTGCTGGTGAACTTTGCCCGTCCTTATAAAGACACTCCTGCAGCCACCCATATGGGTGTTCCCTATTTTGATAAACCTTTTACCACCCAGGCCGCCATCAACGATGGTTTTGCCACCGGCAGAAGTTCAGTCGCTGAAGTATACGCCAAAATCCTTGCTGACCTCGATTTTGCGGAAGCCAATCTGCCGGCAAAATCAGCGCTGACAGGCAATGCAAAAATTACCAGGGCAACAAAAGGAGCAGCTGTGGCGGAGAAAACCAGGATTTATCAGCATATGTGGGACATGGATAAGGTGATCGCGGAAGGGACAAAATTCATATCAGGCGCACTTGCCGGTTCCTATGCTTTAACCGCAGATCCTTCCGGACCATTTGTCGCACCCTACAACAATACGGAATCCATTTTCGGGATGGAGAATTCAGCCACCCAGAATCCGGGGGTCAATGCTGCATTGGCGGCTATGTATTCTCCGACTTCCGTAGGTGGACGCGGTCTTGTCACCATGAGTCCGATTATCTGGAGGAACACCTCCTGGCTGGTGGACGACAAACGCCGCGCGGAGGGATTGATGGTAACAAAATCTTCCAACGTTGTTTATACCAACAAATATAAAGACCCTGCCAACAAGACAGATCCGTCACCCATGATCCGTTATGCGGAAGTGCTTTTAAACCTGGCCGAAGCGTATGCCCGTAAAAATGATCTTCCAAATGGATTGAAATACCTGAATATGGTTCGTGACCGTGCTTTGGCTTCTCCTGCTACCCAATCCTATACGGCAGAGAGCTTTAAAACCAACGTCGAACTTTTGGGAGCCATTCTGATCGAAAGGAGAATTGAATTCGCCATGGAAGGTCGCCGCTGGCCGGATATTCACAGGTTGCAGCAATGTCCGCATTTCCCGATCAATGGTATTCCGGCAAAACTGGCCAATGGTATGCCTGCCGGTTCACTCTTTACCCTTGGCACTCCTTACACAGGTGCTTTGGGTACCGTTGCTGTTCCCTATTCCGATTTCCGGTTCCTGTGGCCCATACCACAAGATGAAATCAACACAAACCCGACACTGGCAAAGCAACAGAATCCGGGGTGGTAATTAATCCTGTTCATTCTTAAAATACAAGAGGCTGTCTTAAAAAGGCAGCCTTTTTTGATATTTTACTATTTTTACCCCCATAAAACCAAGTTATGTCTTTTGAACCAACTAAATACTTTCTGCAATCGGTAGCTACCGGCCATACTTTTCCTGATACAGGATGGACACTTGACGCACCCGGCGAAACCTCCCCCACCCTGGTCCGCGCCATCTACGAAAACCGCCGGATCACGGTCAGGGAAGAATTGCCCGGTATTTATAAATTCGCCGACTGGCTGCCTATTTGCCGCATTCTGGAAGGATCCTCTGCACCGGTCACCTATAAAAGTAAAAAGCTGGCTGCATCCCTGGGCCTGAACAACCTGTGGATCACCTTCAGCGGCTACTGGCCTGAAAAAGGGGCACAGATGACCACCTGCTCTTTCAAGGAAACAGAGGCCTTTTCGGTGTGTGCCCGCTTACAACCGGAAAACAAAAAAGTGCTGGTAGTTGCCTCTGCCGGCAATACGGCCAGGGCTTTTGCAAAAGTTTGCTCAGCCAACCATATCCCACTGCTGCTTTGTGTTCCGGAAGACAACCTGGATGCGTTGTGGTTCGAAGAGCCGCTAAACGAATGTGTCGTATTGATTTGCAGCGAAAAAGGCAGCGACTATTTTGATGCCATTCACCTCTCCGGGATTGCCTCTGCCATTGAAGGATTTATCACGGAAGGAGGAGCCAAAAATGTAGCCCGCCGCGATGGAATGGGCACTACCGTGCTATCCGCTGCAACTGCCATCGGTCAAATTCCCGATTACTATTTTCAGGCCGTTGGCAGCGGTACCGGCGCCATTGCCGCCCGGGAAGCCAACCTCCGGCTGCTTTATGACGGCCGTTTTGGTTCCATAAAAATGAAACTGCTCGTTTCACAGAATGCCCCGTTTCAACCCATGTATGATGCCTGGAAGGTTAAGTCCAGAAATCTGCTTCCCTTTGACGATAGGGAGGCCAGGCTTCAGGTAGAAGCCATTGACGCCAAGGTGCTCTCCAACCGCAAACCTCCTTACCCCCCCGCCGGCGGACTTTTTGATGCATTATCCGATTCCGGGGGAGACCTGCTGATCGTCACCAATAATCAGGCACGGGAAGCAGCGCGCCTTTTCCTGGATACCGAAGGAACGGACATCCATCCGGCTGCTGCAGTGGCTACCGCTTCCCTGATAGAAGCTGCCCGTAATAAAACAATTGACCCTGATGCGGTGATTATGCTGAACATAACCGGAGGCGGAGAAGAGAGGTTCAAATCGGATAAAACATTGTACTATTTAAAGCCGTCAGTGATCTTTCCGATAAATCCGGATGCGGAGGAGGTGAAAAAGGCGATTGGGAAGTTGTTTTAACGATTATCTCCAAGCACCAAATCTTTTACCTTTACCTCCAAACCAAAAAGACCATTTTACCATGAAATCCAGCTTGTTTTACCTGCTTTTGGCTGTCGCTTTGACTGCTTCCTGTTCAAAGTATAAGGATTATTCCAAAATTCCCTACTCAGAACCCAACAACAAAGCCTGGGAAGACCAGTCGGTTTATCAGATCAACCGCGAAGCCCCCAGGGCAAGTTTTATCCCTTACGCTTCAATTGATCAGGCCAGGGCGGAGAACAAATGGGATTCTCCCTTCCTGATGTCCCTGAACGGAAAGTGGAAATTCAAACTGGCTCAGCACCCTTCATCCCGGCCTTTCTGGTTTTTCAAGGATGATTATGATACCCGGAAATGGGATGATATTGAGGTCCCCGGGAACTGGGAAAAACAGGGGTATGACTATCCCATTTACGTCAATGTGGTGTACCCGCATAAACCCACCCCCCCGATAATTGAAGGCAACCACAATCCGGTGGGATCTTACAAGCGGACCTTTGAAATACTGCCCGCCTGGCAGGGAAAAGAGATTTTTCTGCATGCAGGGGCCGTCAGTTCTGTATTCAACCTGTGGATCAACGGGGAATTTGTCGGGTACAGCGAAGACAGCAAAACCCCTGCTGAATTCAACATCACCAAATATTTGAAAAAGGGGATCAACTCCATTGCCATGGAGATTTTCCGCTGGAGCGACGGTTCCTACCTCGAAGACCAGGACTTCTGGCGGATGAGCGGCATCACCCGCGACATCTGGCTACAAGCCAGGAATCCACAGCATATCCGCGACTTCAGGGTGACCTCAGGCCTGGATGAAAGCTACAAAAACGGCCTTTTCTCCCTTCAGGTTGAGGTAGTCAATCCGGCAGAAAGCGCTGTTCCGGTGGCGGTCGAAGCCTTGCTGAATGAGGGTTCAAAAACAGTCAAATCTTTTTCAAAGAACCTGACAGCTACAAAAGGAGCCACCAACATTTCCTTTGAGGAAGTGATTCCGGAAGTAAAACTATGGTCGGCTGAAATTCCTAACCTGTATGAATTGCTGATAACCCTGAAATCAGACAATGGCCAGGTTATTGAGGTTCTCCGCCAGGATGTCGGTTTCCGCACCAGTGAAATCAAAAACGGGCGACTGCTGATTAATGGAAAATATGTATACATCAAGGGTACCAACATGCATGAACACCACCCGGTGAGCTGGAAAGTGGTCGATAAGGAAACCATGCTCAACGACATCCGCCTGATGAAAAGCTACAACATCAACACCATGCGCTGCTCCCATTATCCCCAGCCGGAACTCTGGTACACCCTCTGCAACCGTTATGGATTGTACGTAGTGGATGAAGCCAATATTGAATCGCATGGCATGGGTTACGGACCAAAATCCCTGGCTAAAGACAGTACCTGGAAAGCAGCCCATTTGTACAGAACTGAAAATATGTTTGAAAGGGATAAAAATCAACCTTGCGTTGTTATCTGGTCCCTCGGGAATGAAGCAGGTAACGGGGTGAATTTTTATGCCACCTACGATTACCTGAAAAAAGTGGACAACTCCCGGCCGGTGCAGTATGAGCAGGCCCACCTGGACAGGAATACCGACATTTATTGCCCGATGTATGCCCGGATGGGACAAATGGAAACTTATGCAAAATCAAATCCTTCCCGTCCACTTATTCAGTGCGAATACGCCCATGCCATGGGCAACAGCGTGGGTAACCTTCAGGATTACTGGAACCTGATCGAAAAATACGATGCCCTCCAGGGAGGGATCATCTGGGATTGGGTAGATCAGGGCATTAGAAGAAAAGCTTCAAATGGTAAAGAGTATTTCGCCTACGGAGGAGATTTTAATGATAAACCAAACTCAGCAGCATTCTGTTTCAACGGCGTTATCTTCC
>DAIDJX010000126.1 GCA_027451165.1 Prolixibacteraceae bacterium
CACTTCCGGCAATCTGGTTCGGAACCGGCAGGTTATCCCTTCTTCCCGGTATTGTGAAAGGAATGGGCAATTCCCTCCTCCTTGTAACGGGAGAAAGATCATTTGCAGCTTCTTGCTATGCCCGGGAATTATTTGAAGGATTCAGAAAGAAAAATCTGCAATTCCATCAGGTCAGCATTTCCGGAGAACCCACGGTGGAAATGATTGACCAGGCGGTGGAGCGTTTCCGGACTGTCCCTGTTCAGGTGGTGGTGGCCATAGGGGGTGGCAGCGTCATCGATGCGGGCAAAGCGATTTCTGCCATGCTGACCAGGGATGAGAGTGTAGAGGTGTTTCTGGAAGGGGTAGGAAATCAGGAACATCCCGGGACCAAAATCCCCTTCATCGCGGTTCCCACCACGGCTGGAACCGGGAGTGAAGCCACCAAAAATGCAGTTATCGCCAGAGTGGGACCGGATGGTTTTAAGCGCTCGCTCCGGCATGACCACTTTGTTCCTGATATTGCCCTTATCGATCCTGAACTCTACCTGGGCTGTCCGGAAAGGGTGGCTGTTGCTTCCGGGATGGACTGTTTTGTGCAACTGACAGAAGCCTTCCTCTCGACCGGTGCGAATCCTTACACCGATGCCCTGGCCCTGGAAGGACTGAATGCCATCAAAAGATCACTGACGGCATTTCTTACCGACAGAAATGATTTGAATGCAGCCACGGATATGGCTTTTGCCGCTCTTACCTCCGGTATCTGCCTGGCTAACGCGGGTTTGGGTGTCATTCACGGCTTTGCGGCTTCCGTCGGTGGAATGTTTGACATTCCCCACGGGGTGATTTGCGGTTCCCTGATGGCTGCAGCCAATGAGATCAATGTCAGGGAACTGAGAAGAACCGGAAACAATCCCGACGCTTTGAAAAAATATGCTGTTTTGGGCAGGTTGTTTCTTGAAACTGCCCATGAAACAGACGATTATTATGTCGACGGTTTCATTATGTTACTCCGGCAACTCAGTGCTGAATTCCCTTTGGCTGGTTTCAGCAACTTCGGGGTAAAGTCTCAGGATACAGAAAAAATCTGCAGCCTGACCACCGTAAAAAGCAATCCGGTGGGTTTAAGCCACGGTGATTTGATGGAAATCCTCAGCAGCAGGCTTTTTTAGGGGAAAGGGGGTTGCCGGATAACAAAATCTGATTCAGGCCTGCTGAAAAACTCCGGCAGGAGTTTCCGGTGAATAACCTCCGGTTTTAACCGGAGGTGAAAAATGCAGGCAAAACGACAACCCCGGAGTGGGTTGACTCCCTTATGCTCCTCCCGGAGAACACCCTTCGGGGTTCCTGAAGACATCTCTCTCAATCCCTCCGGTTGAAACCGGAGGTTATTCAAAGTATATCCCTACGGGATTTGATCATCCCGAAAAATCATTTTGATAATTTACCTAATTTCGCCCAATGAAGAAACTGGTTTTCATATTTGCCCTGGTACTTGTGTTCCAGCCTGATGTAAGCGGAAAACCACGAAGATCCGTGGAAACCATCATCATCCGCACGGAGCTGGGCGATATCCGTGCCCGTCTTGATCTGAGCAGGGCACCTGTGACATCCGGTAATTTCCTGCGCTATATCGCGGCCCGGTTGTTCGACAGCGCCTGCTTTTACCGGATAGTCAGGATGGATAACCAGCCTCAGAACAAGGTGAAGATAGAAGTGATCCAGGGAGGAAGGTACAAGGAGGAAGGAAACGGGTTTCCGCCAATCGTCCATGAAACCACCCTGATGACAGGTATCCGTCACCGGAACGGAACCATTTCCATGGCGAGAAATGAACCCGGCACCGCGACTTCTGAATTTTTTATCTGCATCGGAAAGCAACCTGAACTCGATTATGGTGGTAGAAGAAACCCTGACGGGCAGGGTTTTGCCGCCTTTGGGAAGGTCACCCGCGGAATGAAAGTGGTGAGGCGGATACATACCTCACATGCACCCGGCCAGTACCTTGAAAAACCGGTTCAGATATTTAACATATGCAATGCCGGGAAATAATTTGTAACATTGTTCTCTTTTTGTATACCAATTACAGGTCGAAGGACTTTTAACAGTTGTTTTTATATGAAATTATCCGTTTTTCTATTGTTAATCCTCTTCATTGCAGGGCAAATCTCAGGGAAGAATACAAAAAAAGGTTTGTCGGTGATTACCCCTGAATTATTGCGGCAACATATTGATTTTCTGGCTTCTGATTCCCTGAAAGGACGGAATACACCCAGCCCGGAACTGGAACTTGCGGCTGATTACATAGCCAAGGAGTTTGCTGCACTGAGTATCCGGCCTGTCCAAAACAGCTGGTTTCAGCCGGTGCCCATCATTTCCCGGAACCTGGATATAGACCGCTGCCAATTGGCAATCACCCTTGGGGATCAAAAAAAGAACTTCAGATTAAAGACAGATTACAATCCATTTGAAATGACGGCTGATACCGTGGTTGCCTCCTCCCTGGTTTTTGCGGGGTATGGTATTACCGCCCCTGAGTATCAGTATGATGATTATGATGGGGTTGATGTGAGGGGCAAAATTGTGCTGATCATGAAGCATGAACCCGGCGAAAAAGATACGGCTTCCTGCTTCAACGGGATCAGGGAGACCAGGCACTCCCAAACCAGTGTAAAACTGGAAAATGCCATGAAACATGGGGCTATTGGCCTGATGATCGTTACCGATCCGCTCAATCACATGCTGCTGAACCCACAGGGGCATCCCTGGCCGGCCCTTTCCAGTTTCATGACCCAGGATAACCTGCCTGTGGAAATGAAAGACGGAAAGAGAACAATACCCTGCATTCAGGTGGGCGAAACCGTCGTTAAAGCGCTTTTTGGCAGTGTGGATTCCCTCAGGAGTATTCAAAAAAGCATCGACCAGTCGCTGAAACCCCGCTCATTCGAAGTGCCGGCTTCCGGTTGTCTCCTGCAAACGGCGCTCAAAATCACCCGCTATCCGGTAAACAATGTTATTGGGATACTGGAAGGGAGTGACCCGGTATTGAAAAATGAATTTGTGGTTATCGGCGGGCATTATGACCATGTCGGGGTTCAGAAAGTCCAACGGCAGGGGGAGGATAATATTTTCAACGGGGCTGATGACAATGCCTCAGGAACAGCCGGCGTGCTGGCAGTTGCCAAGGCCTTTTCCGCCATGAAAAAACACCCCGCCAGATCGGTGGTATTTATCCTGTTCGCCGGTGAAGAAAAGGGGTTGTTTGGATCACAACATTACTGTGACCATCCGGTGGTTCCCCTGGACAAATCGGTGGTCATGCTCAACCTGGACATGATCAGCCGTAACGGATCGGATACGCTGCAACTGGACGGACTGGCCTATAACCCTGATCTGGCCTCGATCCTGATGTCTGAAGCCAGAAAATTAAACCTCCGGAATTACCCCGGGGAAGAAGATTTGTTTAAACGCAGCGACCATTACAATTTCTACAGGAAAGGGGTTTCCGCGATCAACATCACTTCAGGTCTCCATTCTGATTATCATACGGTCAGGGACAATCCCGACAGCGTAGATCCGGCCAAAGCAGCCCTGATCTCCAGGCTGATCTTCAAAACGGCATGGAAAATTGCCGGTGAACCGATTTACCTGAAGACGGTTCCGATCCGTTAAACCACCAGGTTTCAGAAATCAGTGTATTCGTCAACTATTATTTAATCATTTATAAAAATTAATGCAATGAAAAGAAATTTTGTAAAAACACTCTTCTTATTTCTGCTGGTTATTCCAGGTATCCATCTTTATTCGCAGAATACCTGGCTGCTGAAGTATCAGTTTGAAAAGGGGAAGGCATATGATCAAATCAGCCGGACAACCCAGGACATTGTCCAGACGGTGAACGGGCAGGACATAAAAATCCTCTCTGAAATTGCTTCAACAAACAGCTTTCAAGTAGAAAACCGGGATGCAGACGGAAACGCCACCCTGTTGTTTTCTGCGCAGGATCTCTCCGTCCGCTCAGCCGCCATGGGAAGAGATACAACCCTGAAATATACCGGCATGAAGGATAAAGTCAGGGTAAAACTGACGCCTGCAGGCAAATCCCTTTCGTCAGTAGTAGTTGATTCCAGCGAGGTTTCTTCGATTGTGAGCCAGTTAAATATGGGCGACATGCGGCATCTTCCGGGGAAAGAGGTGAAAGTGGGAGAAACCTGGCAGGATCAGCTGGTGGTAAACAAAGAAAAATCTGCGGGCAGCCCCATTGCCATGGAGATTACCACGGATACTGAATATACCCTGAAAGGCAGCGAACCGGTAAACGGGAAAGAATTGCTGAAAATAGCTTTTACGGGGACAATGAACATGAAGGGTAAGGGAATGCAGATGGGCATGGACATGTACCTGGAGGGCACCGGCAAAAATCAGGGATTCTTTTACTATGATCCGGCCGCTTTTATGATCGTTTCCTCTGAAGATAATTCGGAAATGGAGATCAGCGTGGCAGTAACCGGACCGCAGAATCTGACCATTCCGATGACTCAGAGCGTGAAGTCGGTCACCACTTTCACAGAGCGAAAATAACAAGGCTTGCCGGTATTACTTTTTTGCTTAAATTAGGCCATTTCTGAAAACATGAAAAAACTTGCAGTTTTCCTGCTGTCGGCCCTGGTGTTCATGATGTGCACCGAAAAGAAAGGCAGGCTCTACGAGGTGGAGTTGAAACAGGCCGAAGAGATGAAATCCGGAGTCCGGGTTGAAAATGTTTTTTTAGATCTGAAATATGGGTTGTCCCAGAGTGCTGTTTTCAGCCGGTTCCGGCAACTGGCATACCAGGGGGTGATTGATCTGGGTAAGGGGAGCGTGTTCGAGTATACCATGAAACTGGATACTCAAACCGTCAAGGCAGGTTTCCATACGGAGTTTTACCATGATAGTCTCTACAGTTTTTCACTCCTGCTGAAAGGGAAAAATGAGGCGGAAGCTGAAACCCTCAGACAGCTTATGCTTAAGGAGCTGAAGATGAAATTTGGTGAACCCTTTGTGATTCCTTCGGAAGAAGATACCACCAAAAGAGATTTTTATTTTGTAAAGGACAACCAGCGCATAGAACTTTTGTATCCTTTCCAGGCCAGAAAGTGTGCAGTTACTTATGTGGATTATCCGATGGAAACAAGGATGATCCAGGAAGAGATGCGTTTGGAGAAGGAAGCCAGGAAGAAAAACAATCAGAAGAAATAAAAAAGAGACCGTCTCTACGCTGAGATGGTCTCTTTTTCTGAATACATTTTATACCAGAATTTTTGTCGTCAGGTTGCTGATACTGGTTTCCAGCGCCTCAAAGGGTTTCCCGTTGCCCTGGTTGTCATCTTCCACAAAGAAATGTTTCATGCCGGCCACTTCTTTGGAAGCCATGATCCCTTTGAAATCGATTACACCTGCGCCTACCGGGGCAATATCATCCTTGATCACATCAAAAAATGGCTCCTGTTTGGTAAACATATCCTTGAAGTGGAACAGTTGGAAGCGTCCAGGATATTTGTTGAACATTTCCACGAGGTTCTGACCTGCTTTGGATGCCCAGAAGAAGTCGATCTCCATGGTTATCAGGTCTGCATCCATCTCCTTCAGGAAAATGTAATAATAAGGAACAATGCCGTCAACCGTGGCAAATTCAAAATTGTGGTTGTGGTATCCAAACTGGATGCCCACGCCTTTCATGATTTTCCCCACCTGGTTCCAGTCGGCAATCATTTTCTTGTACATTTCAACATTGCGGTCTTTTTCTTCAATCCAGGGCTGAACGCAATATTTTACGCCCAATGCTGCATGATCATCGGCCATTTTCTGGGCGTTCTCCAGGGTAATACCGGCAGCTTCCACTTGTGTGTGGCTGCTTAAGGCGTTCATACCCAGATCTTCCACCATCTTTCTGAATTCCACCGGTGAAAATCCATAGAATTTGCCCTCTTTATAATTGGCCAATTCCAGGTTTTTGTAGCCCAGCTCCGACAATTTCTGGAGGGTGCCTTTGACATCGGCATCCATGGCATCGCGGATGGAATACAACTGGAGTCCAACCCCGAAGCTTTTTCTGTCGGGAGTTTTGGGAGCAGGGTTACAACCCAACTGTCCCAGGGCAGCCATCCCCAGGGTACCCAAGGCCGAAATTTTTAGAAAATCTCTTCTGTTTTGCATAATCGTATCGGTTTAATAATGAATGTTTTGTTCGTTTTTATTCTGAAAATTGCGTTTAAAAATAATACAATTCAGCCGTAATGGAAAGAAATCCTCATTTTTCATCCCTTTTTTTGAAGTGCATCCGGAAGGTGGTCCCTTGGCCGGCTGAACTATTAACTTCAATATCAGCATTATGCAATTCAGCAATTCGGGCAACGAGAGACAGGCCGATACCGGACCCTGCAATCTGCTTGGCATTTGATCCCCGTTTAAATGGCTTGAAGACATCCCTGATTTCACCTTCCGGTATACCAATCCCGGAATCCCGGACGGAGATAGACAGCATTCCGGGTACAGGATAGAGGCTCACCTCTACTTCTCCTGTTGAAAATTTGCAGGCGTTTTCGATGAGGTTCATGAAAACGGTAGTCAGCAGACCTGTATTCCCATTGATGATCAGATCGTTTTCTGTTTCCGGATAATGAAAAACCGGGATGATTTTCCGGTCAGGGAATTTTACTTTATTCAGTCTGATCACTTCAAGCAATAGTTCATCCATTCTGATTTCGGAGAAAACAACCTGTGTTTCATTTTCAAGCTGGGTGAGTTCCAGCAATCCGGAAATCAGCCGGTTTAATTTCTGCAAGTCCCTGTTCATTCCTTTGATATGAGCATTCAACTCTTCTTTTGTGGATTCCCTGTTCAGGATATAATCTGTTTCCGCCATCATAACGGCCAGTGGTGTGCGCAATTCATGGGAAGCATTTGATACAAACTGATCCTGACTCCGGAAAACCTGTTCCAGCCTGGAAAGCAATTGGTTAAAGGTGACAGCCAGTTGTTCAATCTCATCCTTTCCCTTTCCCTCTTTTAATCTTTTGTTGAGTTTGGTATAGTTGATGCCCTGCACTTCGGTTACAATCTGTGCAATTGGTTTCATGGCCAGCCTGGAAAACCAGTAGGAAGCTGAAATGCAAATCCAGGTGCTGAAAAGGATAGACCAAAAAAGAATTCTTTTTAATTCTCTCAGGTTTTCATATCCCTGGCGATCAAAAGCCAGTACAAAGACACGGTAAACCTGTCTCTTCAGTTCATGCCGGTAATTGACTCCGACCTTGTTGCCCAGGGTAAAAAAATACAAGGGCGACTTGTCCGCGGAATGACTCTGCACAAATCCTTCATTCAGGTCATGAATCCGGTACTGGTAAATAATATCACGGGCAGAATTGGTGATTACAATTTCCTGGCCCTCCAATAAACGGGTAGTTTCCTGGATTTTATTCAGCAGGACGGAATCTACCTCTACCACATTGATCAGCAGAATGGCGGTGTTTTGTGCCTGGATGATCAGATTCTCCCTGAATTTTGTCCGGTGACTGGTGTAGGAAAAATAATAAACAAGAATGGAAAAGAAAAGTAAAATACTCAGAACCAAAATGGTAAAACGAATGGAAAGTTTTGTTTTTATGTTCATTTCAAAGCTCTGTTTCACTGCAGTAAAAACCAAAACCAAATTTGGTATGAATCAGTTTTACCCCGGAATTCACATCTATCTTTTTCCGCAGATAGTTGATGTAGACATCCAGGATATTGGTATTGGGTTCAAAATCAAAGCCCCATACCTTTTCAATGAGGAACTCCCTGGATAGCAATTTGTCTTTGTGCTGGACAAATATCTCCAGCAAAGTATATTCTCTGGCGGTAAGGTCTATTTTCCGGTTGCCCCGGACCACTGTCTTTGTTGCCACATCCATTTCCAGATCGGCGATCTTAAGTTTACCGGAACTGACGCCTGCCTGTGCAGTACGTTTCAGAAAAACATGAATCCTGGCCAGCAATTCCCTGAAATCAAAGGGCTTCAGTACATAATCATCTGCTCCGCGGCCAAAACCCTGAAGTTTGTCCTCAGGAGTTCCAAGCGCTGTCAACATAATGACAGGAACTTTGCCATTTACTTTCCTGATCTCATGGCACAACTGAAAACCATCCATAAGGGGCAACAAGACATCAAGAATAATCAGGTCAAAATCTTTATCAGTAAACATTCTATACCCAGACAGCCCATCTCCTGCCACATCCACCTGAAATCCTGATTCTTCCAGTTGTTTCCGGAGTACTTCAGCCAGCCGGTGTTCATCTTCCACTATCAGAATTCTCTTATCAGCCATTGAACGGATAAAGGCATAAAGTTACAAATCCTTTCCAAGGTTTTCATTTCTAATAAAATTCTAATAATATTCTAACAAGCTTCTAATTATACCTTACCTGTGCTGCCTTTACCTTTGGGTTTGTCTTAAAGAGAAGTCAGATGGAAAAATTGAAAAAAACCTATGCTAAAATGAAAGCCAACGGAAGTTTGGGAATGCTGATATTTTTCGGGTCAGTGGTAATCATTTTTGTTTTGCTTAAACTTTTTGTTTTCAAGGGATAGAAAATCACCTTTTCAAATTTTTGAATTATTCTCGTTGCTGATTGAACTGGGTGTACCGTGAGATAATCGCGGTATACTTTTTTTTTAATGAATTAATTGATATCATTGTATCAAGTTCTTTCCGCCGGGGCATCACGACCGAAAATAATGCCGGGGAATCATCTGACAAAGCGTGATTTAGTGGCTGAAAGAAGGAAGTTGATAATTAAAAGTTTTCCAAGTGTTTAGGAATCTATTCAGGACCAAGTCATTGCAACAGATGATGCAAGTGGCGTCCGATTCGGAACATGGGTTAAAAAAGGCACTTTCAGCCACCCACCTGATTTTTATTGGTATCGGTTGTATTGTAGGTACGGGAATATTTGTAATAACCGGCACAGCTGCTGCCCAGTATGCCGGACCGGCATTGAGTATTTCCTTTGTCATCTCGGCCCTTCTCTGCCTTTTTGTTGCACTGTGCTATACTGAATTTGCCGCTATGATTCCCATCGCAGGGAGCGCCTATTCCTATGCCTACCTGAC